>CALMBD010000282.1 GCA_937861115.1 uncultured Bacteroidota bacterium
CCGGGAACTGGTGCACCTCGTGCGATACTACCGCGACACCGGCCGTGATGTGCTGGGCCGCTTCTACCTGCATACGGTGTTTGTCGGCAACCCCGGAACGGGTAAAACTACGGTGGCGCGTATCCTTACCAAAATATACAAGGCACTTGGCGTGCTCGAACGCGGCCACATGCTGGAAACCGACCGCCAGGGTTTGGTGGCCGGATTCGTCGGACAAACGGCCATCAAAACCGCCGAACGCGTCGACGAAGCAATGGGCGGTGTGCTGTTCATCGACGAGGCCTATGCGCTCACTTCAACGGGCCGCGGCTCGCAGGGTGATTTTGGCGATGAGGCGATCCAGACCATGCTGAAGCGCATGGAAGACCATCGGGGCGAGTTTTTTGTATTTGTCGCGGGCTATCCGGAGAATATGGACAACTTCCTGAAGGCTAACCCGGGTCTTGCAAGTCGTTTCGACAAGGTGCTGCGCTTTGAGGACTACTCCCCAGAGGAATTGCTGGAAATCGCCCTGTACATGTTCCAGCAGGAGCACTACCGCGTGGAGGAAGATGCCCGTGAGCAACTGGGCAAGTACCTGACTTTCCTGCATCAGTTCCGGGACAAGTATTTCGGAAATGCCCGCAGTGTGCGACAGGTGGTGTTGGAGGCCATCAAAAACCAGAACCTGCGCGTGGCGGCGGCCAAACTCCGGGAAGACCAGGAGGTCCACACCATTATGCTCGACGATGTAGCGACCTTTACGTTCGACAAGGACAAACTTAACCTGTTCGTACGGAAGGGTATTGGTTTTGGAAAATAAGAGATCATTTGCGCTACGCCCTATTCAGATGTTTCACAGTGTAAATTCATTATGCGAAGCACATTTTATTTGATGTTGGTGGCCCTGACAGGCTTGCTGGCTGCCTGCGAGCAGTCACCCAAAAGAATTACAACAGAACACGGATACCAGTTCATAGCCTATAGCAATAAAGGCGGACTTAAGCCGAAACCCGGCGAAAAGGTCGCCGTCAATGTGTACACCTATTTTGGCGATTCATTGGTGGGCAACACGTTGCGCGATCTGGGCGGACCAAGCATACTTACCCTGTATCCAAAAGAAAAAATGCCGGCAAATGTGCCTGCTGTGTACGATGCTACGCTTCTTATGGGTGAAGGCGACAGCGCCACGGTTTACCAAAAGATTGATTCTACCATGCTGGCCAGGATTCCCAAGGCATTTCAGGATTTGAAAGAGGTGCGTTTTGATGTGGTGCTGGTTGATGTGATCAGTGCAGAGGAGGTGGAGAAAAAACGCGAGCAAGTGCGGGCGCAGGCTGCTGCCGTAACATCGGGCGTCAATAATTTTATCCTTGATCTGAAATCCGGAAAACTGAACGACAAACTGCTCACCACCCCTTCCGGATTGAAGGTTGTAATGGTGGAAAAGAATACCGGACGGACCATCAGGGATGGAGAAACCATTTCCGTGCAATATTACGGGTGCTTTATGGATGGCAACAAGTTCGACAGTTCATTCGACCGGGGCGATCCGATGACTTTTATCGTGGGTTCATCGATACCCGGCTTTGATGAGGGCATCAAAATGATGAGCCGTGAAAGCAAGGCGTATTTCATTATACCTTCGGCAATCGGATACGGAGAGGACGGTCGCCCGCCCGTTATCCCGCCCAATACCGATCTGGTATATTATGTGGAAGTACTGAAGTTTTAAGGCGCCTACTGTACCTCTTTTTTCAACGCAAATACCTGTATCCTGTCGCTGTTGTTGCTCACCAGTAACAACGCCTTTCCACTTGCGCCATTCAGTAGTTTCAGGCTGCGAGCGTCTTTATTGGCCCAAAGTCCTGTGACGCAACCAGTCATCGGCTTAAAGTTGCCGCCGCCCTGATTGAGCAGCACCAACCCGTTGCCCGAGTCGATGGGACTGGTTTCGATCTGCTGTCCGTAGTCGTTGCCGGCGAGTATGATATCCGGTTTGCCATCAGCGTTCAGATCCCGCACGATAAACGCGTTGATCGGCGAAATCTGGGCCATGTTAGGCAGGGGTTTTAGTACAAACTTGCCGTTCCGGTTTTCAAAATAGGCCGACTGCAGCACATTAGCCTGAAAGCGCTTGGCGGTGTTCAGTTCGGCGCGCGGATACAGGTCTTCCATTGTTGCGTAGGCATAGGGTTTATTTCGGACGTATTTTTTCTTCAATACGGGCAATTGTTTCAGCATCACTTCCCGCAGCGCCAGCGGGTATTCGACCCCGTCTTTGGTGTAACCCATCAACGGATCAACACTGCCGTTACTGTCGAAGTCCTTGGTGTAAATGAACAGTGGCGACTCCTCAGAGGCGGTCATGCGGGTATTCAGACCGAGGTTGCCGGCCATAAAGTCCATATCGCCATCGCCGTCGAAATCTGCAACCGCCAGACTGCGCCAGAATCCGTTGGTTTTGTCAAGTCCGAATTTGGCTGTTGCATCTCCCCAGGTTCCGCCACTGCTTTCGAAAATGGTCAGTGGCATCCATTCGCCGGCCACCAGCATTTCTGCGCGTTTGTCGCCATTCAGGTCGGCAAAGGCAATGTCGCGCACCATACCGCAATAGGCAAAAGAAGGGGCTATTTGCGCCGCCGCATCACTGAAAACACCTTTGTCGTTGCGCAAAATATGGTTGGTCGGCGTAACGGGATAGGAACCCGGTGTGCACCAGCCGCCTATAACGAGATCGAGATCGCCGTCCTGATCGATATCAAATGGCGTCACAACCGATCCGCTGTCGAATATTCTGGGTACCGAGGCGGCATCGCGGGTAAAGTTGCCCTTCCCGTCGTTTTTGTACAGCCTGGGCTGGTAAACCGCTTCGCCGGCCTTGGCGCTGCAACCGCCGCTGGCTACAAACAGGTCGAGGTCGCCGTCGCCGTCTGCATCGAATAGCGCTGCGCCGGTATCTTCGAAGGCTTTATCGGTCTCCCAGGTGGATTGCGAGGCGCGGGAAAACTGCCCGTTTGCACCCTGGATGTACAGTGCGCCGGCGGAATTGGCTGCTCCGCCGACATAAAAATCTTCCAGTTTGTCGCCGTTGACATCGCCCGTCGCCAGGTATGGGCCGGGGGTCGACATACGCCAGGGGATCAGCCGTTCGTGGTCGAAATCTTCGTAGTCGTCTTCCTTGTGGACGAAATCGATGCCTGCGGACCCCGCAACTTCATCAAAAAAGTCGGTTTGCGGGCGGACGAGCGGTTCCAGCGTACCCGGCTTTGCATCGCTTATTTTGATGGTCATCCGCTGGTTTACCGGTTGGTTGGTCAGGGTGACCATTTTGTTTCCCGGCGGGAAAAGCACTTCGATCTTGTCGATACTGGTGATGTTGCCCAGTCCGAAGTGCAGCAGCGGTTCGTTGCAGGAGTAAAAACCACGGATAGGGGTCATTTCCTTTTGCCAGACGCGGTCGCCCACGGTGATGCGGGCAATGGTATTGAAGCCGGTGGGGTTGCCGGGTGCGCCTTCAAAATGCAGTTCCAGCCATGCCCCTTTTTTGTTGTCGGCAGCCGTATTCCGGTATACGCTGGCTTCCACTTCGATGTTGCTGACGATCAGGTCGAGGTCGCCGTCGTTGTCGAGGTCGGCATAGGCTGCGCCGTTGGAAAAGGTTTTGTCGGTGAATCCCCAGGCGATTGTTTTGTTTTCAAAGGTCATATCGCCGTTGTTGCGGAACATGTAATTGCGCAGGGGTACCGAGGGGATGAGACTGAGGTAGTCGTATATGGTTTTGAAATGTTTCGGGTCGATGCCGCCGTATTTTTTGTTGATGGAATCGTCGGTAAACTGCACATAATCCAGGTCGGTTACGTCGCGCGGATAACCGTTTGTGATAAACAGGTCGGCCCAGCCGTCCTGGTCGTAATCCTGCCCGAGCACACTCCAACTCCAGTCGGTCTGGAAAATACCTGCCATGCATCCCACATCGCTGAATGTCGGCAGGGCGGACCCGAGGGTCGGGCCGTTGTTCAGCTGCAGCACGTTGCGCATCATTTGCGGGTGGTAGTCGTAGCTGTTGAGCGTTTTATAACGGTCAAATTTCATGACCGTGCTCAGCTGCTTCTGGCGTTGATAGTCCTCCGCCAACATATCCAGCCCAATAAAATCAGACAGTCCGTCGCCGTTGATGTCCACCGCATCGGTACCCATCGTGTGGTTCGACATGTGCCGGAAACTCTTTTTGGCCTGGTCTGTAAATGTTCCGTTCCGGTTGTTGATGTAAAAATAATCGGGCTCGATATAGTCATTGGCGATCAAAATATCCGGGTAATGATCGCCATTCCAGTCCTGTACGAGGGTGCTCAAGCCGAATGCGCGATTTTCAACACCTGCCTGTTTGGTAACGTCGGTAAAGGTACCGTTGCCGTTGTTGCGGAATAACCGGTCCGAATCAAACTCGGTATGCGGTTTCATGTTGCGCACGATCTTGCCGTTGGGCAATTGCTGCAGGTCCATCCGGTGTGCCAGTCCGAAGTCGGTAGGGAAGTTGATCACGTACAGATCGAGGTCGCCGTCGAGATCGTAATCGAAGAAGTTGGCGTGGTTGCTCGGGGAAGGGTCGTCGACACCGTACGCATGACCGCTTTCTGTGAATGAGTTGTTTTTGTTGTTGATAAACAGCAGGTTGCGCCGTTGGTCGCCTTCTTTCAGACCCGCGCGGCACACATAGATATCCGACCATCCGTCGCCGTTTGCATCGGCAATGGAAACGCCCGTTTTAAAGCCCTCCGGCGCGGCCACACCTGCCGCTGCAGTGATGTCTTCGAATTTTAGCCCGCCTTTGTTCAGGAATAATTTGCATTCGCCGGTGGTGGAAGAGAAAAACAAATCCTGAAGGCCGTCCTTGTTCACATCGATGACTCCTATACCGCCGCCGTTGTAAAAATTCGGATTCCGGACAATATTGTTGAAGAAGTCCTCCTGAAACTGTGTGGCAAAATGGATATTGCTTTCAGAAGCGGGCAGTTTCTGGAACAACGCATCGGCAGGCGCCGTGATGTTATCGTCGTCATTGCCGGAGGTTGTGCCTTCTTTTTTACCCTGGCAGGCGAATAACAGCAACACGATGACCAGAACGGGCATCTTGGCAATTGCACGGATGGGAGTTGTGAAAATCGACGGATGCGTCATTGTTTTCGTTTTTACGGTTGAATTGTGACAGCGTTTACACAGTGGTCGGGAGCGTCGGCAAAGGTAGCACAGCCCGCAACGCAATGGAAAAAAGTCGCTGATTTTTCAATACTTGTTAAGTTTGCTTCTGTCTTGCCCCCGCTTTCCACCTCCATATTGAACGAATCATGCTGCGACGTTCCTTTTTACAAAAAACAACCCTTGCCGGCGCCGGTATCCTTTTAGGGTTCAGACCTGAGCCTGTCATTGGTCATGGAGACTTCCGTTACCGCATCAACACCCGCTGGTGCAAAGCCGATCCGGGCGCCTATCCGGTAAAGAACTGCCATGAAATGGTATTCGACAGGCAGGGGCGTGTCTATATGACCACCGACGATATTCGCAACAATATCCTGGTTTTCAACAAGGACGGCGAAGTCCTCAATGCCTGGGGGCATGAGTTCCCGGGCGCGCACGGCCTGACCCTGCACGACGAAGGCGGGGAAGAAGTGCTTTACATCACCGATTATGAACGCCACCAGGTGGTGAAAACCAGCCTCAAGGGAGAAATATTGCTTACCATCGAGTGGCCGGCAGATTCAGGCAAGTACAAGGATCGGACCGAATTCAGGCCCACCGAGACGGCTATCGGTCCCGATGGCGATATTTTTATCGCAGATGGTTATGGCAAAGACCATATTCTCCGGTACAGCCCCGACGGGAAACTTAAAAACGTATTCGGCGGTGCGGATGTGCTGCGCAACGCGCATGGCATCGCACTCGATACCCGCGACGACAAATCACCGGCCCTGCTGGTCAGTTCCCGGGCGGAAAATGCCCTGAAACGCTTTTCACTGGAGGGGACACTGCTGGAGACCATTCCAATGCCCGGCGCATACATTTGCCGCCCTGTGGTGCAAGGCGACCACGTTTTCTTCGCGGTACTGATCAGCGAGTTGCCCTGGGACAGCGGGACCGGGTTTGTTTGTATTCTTAACAAAGACAACCGGGTGGTGTCGGCGCCCGGGGGAAGCACGCCGCAATACGACCCGAATCACTACCTCGATCCCCTTTACCAAACAATAAAAGTATTCCGGCACCCCCACGATGTATTGCCCGATGCCGACGGCAACCTGTTTGTGGCGCAGTGGAACAGCGGAAATGTTTATCCTGCTTTTCTGGAACGCGTCTGACCTCCGGCGGCTATAATTTTCCTGTTATGATGAAATACTTCCTCATTTTTTGCTGTCTCGTTCCTGCATTGGTCGCTGCCCAGGAGTACCACCTGGCGCCTCCCAAAATAATGCCGGACAGTATTTTTTTCCTGCAACATTCGACGGTGCGCCTGGCATTTGCGCTGGATGGCGCGGCCATACATTTTACCACAGATGGCAGTCTTCCAGTCCAGAGCAGCCCGGTTTACAACGCGCCCCTGTCCCTGAGCGCCTCTTCCACGATTACCGCAATTTCGCGGCACCCGGAATACATTACCAGCAAGCCGGCAAGGGTACAAATGATCAAAGCAGGGTTTTTTCCGGACACTACCAGGCTCCTCGTACAGCCTGATACGCAGTATACCGGTCGCGGCGGGAATTCCCTTTCCGACCTTCAGAAAGGCGGCAGTGACCTGCACGACGGACGCTGGCTGGGTTTTCGGGGCGATACGGTGGAGGCGGAGTTTGTTTTTTCAAAACCAGTATCATGCCGTCAAATCGTGGTCAGTACCTTGTCCGACCCCGGTTCCTGGATATTTCCGCCGCGTCGTATCGACGTGTATGGCGAAACGGCCTCCGGAACCTGGCAGCATTTGGGCAACTGGAAGTCGACCCAGGCATACGACTGGAAACAGCAGGCTGTCAATTATGCCCTGTACCGGGAGGTAGAGATCAAACAAATACCTGCCCGTCGTTTTAAACTTAAAGTGATACCTTATGGTTATCTGCCGGCGGATCATCCCGGCGCAGGTGCGCCTGCCTGGCTTTTTCTGGATGAGGTGATCTTTCAATAAGGTATTGTTATGAAAAAGATTGTGGTTGCCATAACCGGTTCGTCCGGTTCCATTTATGCCAAAGTATTGCTCGACAAATTGACCGGGCTTCAGCACCAGACAGATGCAGTAGGTGTGGTACTGTCCGATAATGCCCGGGTGAACTGGGAGCTGGAGATCGGTCCGGTAGATTTTTCGGACTACCCGTTCCGGTTTTACGAGAAAAACGACTTTTATGCTCCTTTTGCCTCCGGCTCTGCCAAATACGACACCATGATCGTTTGTCCCTGTTCGATGGGTACCCTGGCGCGTATCGCTACGGGCGTCAGCAACGACCTGGTAACCCGCGCGGCAGATGTCGTGTTGAAAGAGCGGCGTCGACTCATCCTCGTCACCCGCGATACACCGCTTAGCCTGATCCATATCAACAATATGAAAACAGTGACGGAGGCGGGCGGGATTATCTGCCCCGCGACGCCATCATTCTATTCCAGGCCGAAAACCCTCGAGGAGGTGGCTGCGACAGTTGTAGACAGGGTACTCGATCTGGCAGGACTGGATATCGGTACATACCGCTGGGGTGCGGCGGATTAATGTTGTCCGGCCACAGGCTATTCGAACAACTTGGTGTAATCGTTCTCATCGCGCAGTATCTCTTTGGGTTTCTCATTGATGTCCAGGGGTTTTTCGGATTTCTGTTTGGCCCTGACCGTCCCGGAAAGCAGCGGACTTTCTTTCTCCCATTTTTCCAGCAATTGCAATCCTTCCTCCTCGAAGACGCCGTTTTGAAGGTCGATGGAATCCATGAGGTTGCGGCTGGTGTCCATAAAGCGCTCCATCTCGCCCACCTTGGTGCTCACATCTTCGGCAAGCGTCTCCAATGCCTGGTCGAACAGGGCGCGCTGGTCTGGGCTTCCGCTGACGATACTCATCGCTGATTGTATAGCGCTATGGCTTGCGACGATGGCTTTGTACTCCTGTTCCTTGACCGTTACCTGGTCTTTGGTATCCTCCAAAACGATTTCGGAGTTCTCGTACATCTTGCTGAGGATACGGTACAGCACTTCCATCCGCTTGTACAACACCTCGTATTTGCCGTTGGCATCCTGGAGTCGACCGGCCTTGCGCGCGGAGAGGGTCATGTTCTTGTCGTCGTTTTTCTTCTTGGCCTGCTCCGCCACCGTCATGTTCTTTTTTATCTCGGCGGTATTCGCATCCATGATGCCTTTAAGTTGGCGCATTTGTCCACGCAGGGCGCCAATCTGTTTGCTCATTTTGCGCAGGTTGTCTTCCAGGTCTTCGATGTACGACTTGAGAATAGAGATCGGGTCGATCTTTACAAAGATACCTGTGATCCAGCGCATAATGGATTTATACATGTACCAGACCAGGTTGCGCATTTTCGGATCGAGCACGACATAGATCACGGCAGCAAGTGCCGCCAGCATGCCTGCCAGGTACAGCGTGTTTTGTGCCATCAAAACCAGGGTGGGCAGAATGCCGCTGAGCAGGACGCCCCCGCCCAGAATAAGTGCCAGCAGAAAAAGTCCTCCCGTTAAGCCTTCAGGGCGTTGCCAGAACGATTTTTGATTCATTTTCAATGTTTATAAAAAAGTAAACCCGTGCCGGTTTGAGCGATACGTTTACAGGAACTTGTGCATGTTTTCAATATCCTGATCGATTTGAAGCACGACGGATTTGTGTGTTTTATCAAATGCGGCCCTGGCTTTTTCGAGTTTTTCACCTTCCAGTTTCACAGCCTTTTCAGCCTGATCGATCTGGCTGAGGTATCCGGCCACTTCGTCCTGCAACCGGGTGATCTCTGCCTTGTGGCGCGCGATCTGGTCGTTCAGGCGTTTGATTTCTTCCTGTCGTGCCGTGATTTTCGTGGTGTTTTGGTTGTCGAGGGCTTTGTCAAATTGTTCCCTTTCTTTTTCCACGACATTGCGGTAATAGGTGGCCGTCTCGAGCAGTTTTTCCTTGGTTACGCCGACTGTGGCTGCCGTGGTAAATGCGCTTTTGTGGGCGGTTGCATCGTCGAGTTTCATTTGCATCAGGCTGACTACCGCGCGTTTGAACTCGAAATAGTCAAAACCGGGCAGGTTGTTTTTTTCGATAGCGCCGGTCAGAAATTCCAGGCTTTTATCATCGAGACCCTCCGTGGTGAAGAGCGATTTGGTAGTGATCATGGATTGAAGTGGTAGGTTGGTGAGAGATGCGTTAGTACGTGGTATGTTGTGACTTGGTGGGCGAAAAAGCAGGAATTCGAGCAATCCGACCTCATAAATGCGACGAAGTGGCAAATTTAGCCGAATAGTGGCCGTTTAAGAACCAAACATTTGTTTTATCCCGAAAAATTTGACTTAATTTGTCTTGTCTAAATTGCATGTCCGGATGACTCCCGTAAAATTGAACGTTTACATCTCCTATACCGGCGCTGACCGGAAAGCAGTAGAAACACTGCGGGACTGGCTGTATCCCATGCGCGATGAGGTAAATGTCTGGTTCAACGACCCTCCCAGACCACCCAAGCCCCTGCCGCTTCCCTGGGAACTGATCGCCTCGGTATTGCCGGTCTTTCGCCCGCGCGACTACCGCAAGGAATATGCAAAGGTGGACCGTCGCCGCAAGGAGCGCGCGCACATCTACCTGTTTATGACCAGTTATTCATCGTTGAACGACGGACAGGTCGACAATGACATAACGCTTGCCGTGGATCGCCGGATTGAAGGCGATATGCTCAGCCCGCAAATCTATCCGGTTATCCTGGCGCCTTCCATGTGGAAAGACCGCTCCCGGCTGGCCCGCTTCGAGCCGATCGGCCCCAAAAAATCGCTGTCAGAGTTTAAACCCGCCGATGAGGGCTATCTCGCGATCACACAACAACTCAGCAAAGTCATTACGGATATGCAGCGTAACCTCGATGAGGCCAAATACGCCCAGTCGCGGCTGAAAAGCCAGAGCGCGGAGGCCCTGCCTGCCGGTGCGGGCCCTTATCTGGGCGACGAGGATGAACTGCTTGAGTTTCGGGCCCCGGCACAAATGAATCCGCCGGAATGGCTTGGGTGGATGATCATTTTCCTCCTTTTCCTCTCCTTTGCACGTGGTCTGCAGGGCGATAAACCCGAGCCCACCATCAGCAGTCATATTCAAAACGCCAAGACCTGGCAGCCCGAATATGAACGGAAACACCCGCCGGTGCAACCGAGTGTTGACGTGCCGATGCGACCGGTGGAGTAGGCTGAAACGCTAAACGGTTATGTTTAACTATATGACAACCAGTGGCTTACCTGCCATGACCCGATACCTCCTGCTTTTTCTGCTGGCGCCGCACTTCCTTTTTGCACAGGCAGGGATGCTTCCCGATTCGCACAAGACCATTTCCTCTCCCGATGGAGCGCTCGTGATGCAGTTTTTCCAAAAAGAAGACGCCAACGGCAAACGGGAGATGTATTACAGCGTCGACTTCAAAAACAAACCGGTTATCCTGGAATCCCGGCTGGAAATAGTGCTCGACAACCACATTTTTGAAACCGCCATGTTCCAGGACGACGACCGGACCAAATCCTGGTGTGAGGACCTCGTTCTGCAAGATGCCGTTGTAACCCGGGTGGATACCGTTTGGCACAACCCGTTCGGCGAACGCGCCACAGTGCGGGATCATTACAACCAGACGGTACTGGAATTTACAAAAAAAAGCAGCCGGCATTACCGGATGCAACTCGTGGTGCGGGCTTATAACGAAGGTATTGCGTTTCGGTACTATTTTCCGGAAGACCAGACCGGCGTTTATTTCCATGTCGCTTCCGAGCAAACCGCTTTTACCTTCCAGCCTGAAACCAGGGCATATTTCACATTCTGGGCACAGGGTACCCACGAACTGTTGCCGCTGGAAAACTGGCCCGACCTGAACGAACGCCCGATGACGCTCCTGCTGCCCAACGGCCTCTACGTCACCCTGGCAGAAGCGGCCCTGGTCGATTACGCCCGCACGAAATTCAGGCTCGACCCGGCTCGGCCCAACACCGTCCTGACCGCCATGGATGGCCCCGTCGATCAGATCACCCCGTTCGGTACGCCCTGGCGCGTGATCATGGTGGCAGAACGGGCGGGCGACCTGATCGCACACAACGACCTGATCCTTAACCTCAATCCCCCGTGCGCCATTGGCAATACTTCCTGGATAAAACCGGGCAAGATGATGCGCGACATGACGCTCACTACCGACAACGCAAAAGCGTGTATCGATTTTTGCTCGGCGCACAACATGCAATACATCCTGTTCGACTGGAAATGGTACGGGCCGGCCTTTACCTACAATTCCGATGCGACTACGGTGGAAGTCGCCAACCTGGATCTGCCCGGCGTGATTAAGTACGGGCAGGAAAAGGGCGTGGGCGTGTGGCTTTATGTAAACCAGCACGCGCTGCTCCGGCAAAAGGACAGCCTGTTCACCATCTTCAAAAAATGGGGAGTAGCGGGTGTGAAGTTCGGATTCGTACAACTCGGCTCGCACCGCTGGACCGTCTGGCTGAATGAAGCGGTCAAAAAAGCCGCAGAAAACGAGATGCTCGTGAATATTCACGATGAATACCGCCCCACGGGCGAGCAGCGTACCTGGCCGAACATCCTGACGGCAGAAGGCATCAAGGGAAACGAGCAAATGCCCGATGCCACGCACAATACCATCCTGCCCTTTACGAGGTCTATCGCGGGTGCGTCCGACTACACCCTCTGCTATTACGACAAACGCATTAAAACGACACATGCCCACCAGCTGGCACTGACGGTTGTTTATTTCAGTCCGTTCTGGTCGCTGTTCTGGTACGACCGGCCCTCTTACTACCAGGGCGAACCCGAAATCGAGTTTCTGGAAAAAATACCCACTGTATGGGACGACACCAAAGTGCTTTTCGGTGAGCCGGGCGAACATATTGGTGTGGCCCGGCGCAGTGGCGACCGGTGGTTTGTGGGCGCTATTACGAACAATGAAGGCCGTAAAGAGACCATTTCGCTGGACTTTTTACCCGCGGACAGGTCATTTCTGGCCAATATTTACACCGACGACCCTTCGGTTCAGACCCGTACCCACGTGGCAATCACGCGCCGCAAGGTGCATTCGGGAGATGTGCTTGAATTTGCATTGGCGCCATCGGGTGGGGTAGCGGTTTGGCTGGAGCCGGAGTAATGGCTATGCTGGTGCTGCTTCTTTCAAATCATTTTCCCAAAAACATCTACTTTTGCCCGCATCCCCGGGAAACATTCATACGCTCACTCCTCTCATACCTGTACACATGGGTGATATACAACTCGACGACTGGAAAATTGAACAACAGGAATGGCTTGAAGCCCTGGAAGAAGTCCTTGAAAGCCAGGGTAAAGGCCGTTCGGAAGAATTGTTCCGCGCGCTGCGCCATTTGCTGGCCCGTAAAGGCGTCGCCAACGGCGGCCCGGCCCTCAATACGCCTTACCTGAATACAATTGCACCGGAAGACCAGCCGGCATATCCCGGCGATCTGGAAATGGAACAGCGCATCGAAAATATTCTGCGTTGGAATGCCCAGGCCATGGTGCTGCACGCCCAGGACAAAGACCTGGCGCTGGGCGGCCACATCGCCACCTACGCAGCCAGCGCCACCATGACGGAAGTACTGCTGCACCACTTTCTGCGCAAGCGCTCGGCGGATTACGGCGGCGACCTGTTCATGTTCCAGGGACACGCTTCGCCGGGCATCTACGCACGAGCGGTTTGGGAAGGACGGCTGAGCGAACAACAAATCGGCGACTTCCGGCAGGAGACCCTCGGCGGCGTTTCCAGTTATCCGCACCCTCGGCGGATGCCCAAATTCTGGCAAGCGCCCACGGTGAGCATGGGTCTGGGTCCGATGACCGCCCTGTATCAGGCTCGCTTTTATAAGTATCTGGAAAACAGGGGCTTGAAGCCGGAAAACGGCGGCAAGGTCTGGCATTTTATCGGCGATGGCGAGATCGACGAACCTGAAATATACGGTACAATCGGATTGGCCAGCCGGGAGAATCTCGATAACGTAGTATTTGTGATCCACTGCAACCTGCAGCGGCTCGACGGCCCGGTACGCGGCAATGGCAAGATCATCCAGGAGGTGGAGCGTCATTTCTTCGGCGCAGGCTGGGAGGTTATCAAAGTGATCTGGAGCAGTGACTGGGATGCCCTGCTGGCCAAAGACGAGGAGGGTGTTCTGCTTGCCCGATTTGAAAATCTGGTCGACGGACAGTTTCAGGAAATGGCTTCGGCCAACGACGGGGCCCTGACCCGTAAAATACTCATCGGCAGCGACGACCTCAGCGAACGGATCACGGCGCTGTTGTCTGACCTCAGCGACGAACAACTGGCCAAAATGCGTCGCGGCGGCCATGACGCCGAAAAGGTATTTGCGGCCTACGACCGCGCCGTGAAGGCCGGTAAACCTGTTGCCATTATTGTAAAAACGGTAAAAGGCTACGGTATGGGTAAGGCCGCCGAAGGCAAGAACAAGGCGCACCAGACCAAGGACCTTAGCGACGATAGCCGCGTGGAAACCAAAAACCGGTATGGCATCCCGATTACGGACGAGGAGGCTAAAAATGCCAAATTCTGGTACCCCGGTCCCGATGCGCCGGAAACAAAATACCTGCTCGAACGCCGCAAGGCCCTTGGCGGGTTCCTGCCGGAACGGTCGGATGTGTATGAGAAATTCAACCTGCCGGATATTTCCCTGTTTGACAAACAAATGAAAGGCAGCGCTGCCAGTGCCGGCAAGGAGTTCTCCACCACGGCAGCGATGGTGGATGTAATGACCCAACTTGCCCGAAATGCGGAAGTCGGCAAATTCATTGTACCCATCGTACCCGATGAGGCCCAGACGTTCGGTATGGAGCCGATGTTCAACTCCGTGCAGATATGGAACCAGAAGGGACAACTGTATACCCCTCTGGAGATTGGCATCTCAGTTATCAAATACAAGGAATCAAAAACAGGCCAGGTGTTGCAGGAGGGGATCAATGAAGACGGCGCTACGGCATCCTTTACAGCCGCCGGAACGGCCTATGCCCTGCACGGTTTGCCCATGGTGCCGTTCTATATCTATTACTCCATGTTCGGATTCCAGCGTGTCGGCGATATGGTATGGGCGGCAGCCGACATGATGGCCAAGGGCTTCCTGCTTGGCGGTACGGCCGGTCGCACCACGCTCAATGGCGAAGGCCTGCAGCACCAGGACGGTCATTCGATCCTGATTGCACAGACAGTGCCGGCGGTTATACCTTACGATCCTGCATTTGCCTACGAACTCGGCGTGATCGTTCATGATGGCCTGCGCCGCATGTACGTGGAAAACGAACACCATATCTATTACATTACGGTGTACAACGAGAATTACCAGATGCCTGAAATGCCCAAAGGCGTGGAGGACGGCATCAAGCGGGGCTTGTACCGCTTTAAAAAATCGGAAAGCAAGGTGAAAGGCGCCAAAGCACACCTGTTCGGCTCCGGCGCTATTATGCAGCAAGTGCTGAAGGCCGCCGAGATACTGGAAAGCGAAGGCGTCAGCACGGATATCTGGAGCGCTACCTCGTGGAGCCTGCTTTACCGCGACGCGACGGCTTGCGACCGCTGGAACCTGCTGCACCCCGGCGAAAAAGAAAAGGTACCGTATGTACAGCAACTTTTGAAAGACGAAGAGGGCGTGTTCGTGAGCGCCAATGACTGGATCAAACTTACCGCTGGTCAGTTAGCGCCCTGGATGCCGAAAGATTTTATCGCACTGGGTACCGACGGATTCGGATTGTCGGAAAGCCGGGAAAACCTGCGCGATTACTTCGAAATATCGCCCAAATACATCGCCTTTGCCGCCGTGCGCCTGTTGCACAAGCAGGGCAAAGTGAATGACAAGGCCGTGAAGGATTTTATGGCTAAATACGGTGTGGATGGGGGTAAGATGGACCCGATGAGTGTTTGATATTTAACTTGAAAATCGCCGACCCGAGCATGTCCCGAGTCGGCGATTTCATTTGATTAAACCAGCCGGTACTTCAATCCATTTTCACGATTTTGACCTGTTCCTGCCGGCCCTCGCTGATGATCCTGCAATCGTACACGCCACTCTCCAACTGATTGCTGTAAATGGGTATCCGGTGGATACCGGCGTCCAGTTGATCGTTTTGGTAGATCAGGCGGACCCTGCGGCCAGTGACATCTATCAACTGAATGTACACTTTCCCCGGGGTGGTCGTTTCAAAGGTTACGGTAAAGTTCTGATCAAACGGATTGGGGTAGACCGATGCCTTTAATGCCGGTCCCGTCTCGCCTTCCGGTTTGTTGCGCGATTCGGTTGCTGCATCATAAAAATACACATTCGGATTTTCTTTTGACGCCATGGCTGCATCGGGTTTTGTGCCCGTACAGGGGTCGCAGGCCTGTATCCGCGCCAGGAAATCGCTGCCGTGCTGGGCCCAAAAGCCCGGGCGCAGGATGATTTCGTCGCCCGCAAAAAACCGGGCGGTGGTGGCCGGGGCAATCGTCACATTTCCCATGGTCTCCAGACGGTCTCTCGAACGATAGGTGCCGCTGGCCGGATTATCCGTCACGGTAATGTTGGCCGGACAATCGATGACCACATCGTCGTTATTGATGTCCAGGAAGATATTATCAGCGCAGATAACCATAATCCGGCCTTGAGTGGTGATGGCAGTAGCCGGGATGGCAACGGATTGCGAACCGTCGTTGGGCACATTGTCTGCCAGCAGGATGCTGAAATTCTGTCCGCCGTCGAGGGACAACCAGATGTCCACGTTGGCGCAACTGACGGGCGGGGCAGTAGTGTTGGCCACATTCCAGTTGATGACCGTATTATCATCGGCGAACAGGCAAACATCGCTGGTGCCGATCGCTGTCATCACAAAAGGCCCTGCCGTGGCGTCCACATTGACCACCATGTCGTCCTCATCCGTACAGCCGCCACCCGTGAAATTATCCCTTGCCGTTACCCGGAAATTCAGGGTCCGTGATACGCTGGGCAGTACTTCCCAGGTGGAGGTAAGGGTGTTGTCCAGGATAACCGGCAATCTTGGAAAATAGCGCACCGGAGAACTGACCGGGGTAAACGATCTGAAAACCGGCCCTCCTGTGGCAGTGGAAGCGGGTGGATGAGATATGAGTTGATTGTCCATCTGTTCCCAGCAAAAAGTGAGGGCATTTCCGTTAGGATCGGTGCCTGTTGCCGTTAGCCGGAAAGCCGTACTGATGGGGATGATGAAATCAGCGCCGGCATTAACGGATGGTTGAAGGTTGGAGACAACCTGTGGGCTTGCGCAGCCGCTTCCGCCTCCGGAAACAACGAAGTTCCCGATCTGCTGGAGGCTTATGGCGTGGAAATAGGCATCGCTGTTGGACTGTATGTCGACCGGACTGCAAATGCCGGCGTAGGCCATGATGGTGGAGCCGCTGCCCGGTTCGAAGGCCGAAGGAGCGGACAGATTGCCAACCGAGCAATTGACCGTTGTGCTTTCATTAAAAGTATGATCGGCATTGAACTGGTGTCCCATTTCGTGTGCGACATAGTCGATGTCGAAAGCATCTCCGATGGGCGCCCCGCTGCCCGTCACTCCTCTGGCTTTGCTGCCGGAGCAGACGACGCCGAGGCTGGCGAGACCACCGCTGTTGGTTCCGAAGACATGACCGATGTCGTAGTTGGCGGTACCGATTACCGCGTCGACGTTCGTTTGATTTTCGCCGATCATCATATTCGGATCGCCATTGGTGTACGGATCGGTGGAGGCGTCGGTATAGATCAGCAGGTCGGTGTTGCCGATAATATTCATGCGGATCGAGCAATCCCTCTCGTATACGCCGTTCACCCGGTTCATGGTGGTGTTCATGGCAGCGAGGGCCAATGCAACTGTTCCGCCGTGAAAAGTGGTATACTCTCCTGTGGCAGCCAGTGCCAGACGATATTCTCGCCTGGTGCCGCAGTCGCCGGCAGATTTCTGTGCCGAACTTTGCTCCATGCCGGCGCCCGCGCCATGCTCTCCCGACAGGCAACTCCAGCCTTCCTCCCTTCGCGAATCTTTTTTGTAATAGCTGATATGGTGCAGGTTGTCGCCAACAACAACCGGTGCAACATAAATGGCATCGCTCTTTGCGGATAACACCTGTGCATTTAAGCCGTGCGGTGAAAGATCCAGGCGGATGGTCACTTCAGGGTCGTCTACCTGGTGACCGGCAAAGGTTTGTATCTCCGGATATCTCAAGGCAAGGTCGGGGGCCATAACAGGATCATTATAAATCTCAAACCGGCGGCTGCTGCCGTCCGGAAGCGGCAGGTCGAACAGGATGGTGGGTTTGAAATCCTTGGCAGCAAAATCAGTGGGAGCAGCCGACAGTATATCCTTCAACTGATCAATGTCTGCTTCCAGCAGGCGAAATTTTTGGGGCAACATGGGCTCCTGGTTGCCGTTTTTAGGCGCCCGGAGTTCCTGAATATCTTTCCATGGCCCGGTCATGTCTTGCCTGACAATCGGTTCCTGTGCCGATATGCCATGTAGCAGGCAACAAAACATGACCCAAAAGGCATATATTTTGTTTTTCATTATATTTTCATTTTAGGATTTGGGCGATACCTGCCGTGGGGCAGGCGCGTCCGGAATGATGGTGAGCCTCGGTACCGGATGTTTACTGTTGTTCCAGTTTTTCGATCCTGGCTTTCAGCTGGTCGTTCTCGGCCCGGAGTGCCTGCATTTGTTTGTTCACCTCGATCATGTACAAGTACAACTCTTCGATTTTTTCCATCTGCGCTTTTTGCGTCAGACCGAGATCAAGGCCGTTTTCTGCCACATCATTGGCAGAAGCTATTCCCGGCAGGTGTTTGTTGTCGCGGATGTACTGTTCCACTTCCACAAGCGGCTTGAGTTCGTAGCCGGTTTCAAACACGTAATCCGGCCAGCTGGGCTGCAGCTTAACTTTCACTTCCTCGGCGATCATACTGCCATTGACGTACAGGAGATGGCCGCCGGGTGTACTGGGCGGGTTACCGATGACCAGTCTGCCGTCGACGCGGCCATTGCCGTCCACCTGAAGGCTGCCGTCAATATTGGCATTCAGGTCTACATCGAGGTCGTTGGTAATGTTCGTGTTACCGTTGATGCGCGTTGCGCCGTTTACCGTGAGCAGGTTGGCCGGGTTGAATACCGGTGTCGCCGGAGCAGGCGCGGCGGGAATGCCGCCGATCACGACATTGGCGCCGTCGTCGTACAACTGGCTGTCACCCAGTGAATTGGAAATAGGGCCTGGCGGGCGGAACCTGGCTACGAGATTCGGGCGGCCCATGATGTCGGCACTGGAAAGCAGTTTTTCCCATGCAGCGCCCCATGCAGCGGCAGCACCCGCGTCGCGGCGGTTCCAGATGCCGTCCTGGCCGAAGAACAATTGGTGGTCGTAGGCGCCGCCACCGGGTGCAAGACTCAGAATGCCGCCGAGGTCGTTGATACCTGCTGCTGCCGGTACGCCAAGCGTCGACCGCAATTTGCGTTCAAAATAGGCTTCATCCGTGTAGGTGCTGGGGGCGTCATTGGCCGGGGAAAGATTGTCGAAGTGAATGCGCCCGTGGAAGCGACCCGATGTGTGGGTATTGCCCAAAACATCCAGGTTAAAGGCGGGGTTCATTTCACCGATCCCGACAAAACCCTCGGAAGTAATGATCATTTGCCGGTTCAGACCTGCGGCGTTGCGCGTGCTGAAGATCATGTTGGCAGGTATGACGCCGAAGCTGACCGGGCCGGTGATGTACGACTGGATTGTCGCGCCGGATTGTTTGCCGTCTACACCGATGGCCGTCAGGCCGTCCCATTTAAGGGTGCCGAGCAGGTCGCCGTTGAGTGCGGGTGATGGCTGGGTGGGAAAGTTGTTGTACCGGTACATGACCAGCGAGGGGTTGGTGCCGGCAGACTGGCTAAACAGTTGTCCGGACAAAAATGCCAGGACAGCAACAAGAGCGGAGCAGGAAATAATTTTTTTCATTTGGTCAATTTTTAGGTGAAAAACAGGGTGAAGAAAAATGGACCAAAGGCGGATTAGCGGGATTTTAGAAACCACGGGTGTGGGTCTGTGACAAATCACTGCACAATAATGTCACAGCAATGCGGGGGCGTGAACAGGTACCGGTTATTATCGCTGAAACCAGACCGTTCCTAAAAACGGGAAAACGCGCTAGCAGTGAGTAAGTTATTGATTTACAGTTTTTTCTCTGCCTTTTCTTTTTTCTTTTTTTCTTTTTCCTGCTTCTTGAAATACCGCCGGAATAAAAAGTTGTGCTTCAGCGCTTCCATGTTCTCGTTGAACCGCGCAGTACCTTCTTCCAGGTTGCCCAGGGTATTTTGGAGGCGAGCGGCGGCCAGCGAGTCTTTCATCATCAGGTTGGCCGGGCCCTGTCCCTGATCGATATCGTTTTGCAGACCTTGTACCAGGCTGTTCATTTCCTGCGCCAGTTGATCGGCCTGGTTTTCAACCGACTGGAGTTTCAATACAACCTGATTCAGTTGAATGGCCATGCTCGTGTCGGTCAGCAGGTACCCCAAGGTCCCTTTCCCTTCCCGAATATTTCCGATACTGCTCCGGATATCGCCGGCTGCGGCGTGGATATCCAGCATGGATTCGGAAGCGGCGCCGGTTGCATTGCGCAGGTTGACCAGGGAAGCCTTCAGGTTTTGCGACAGGCTTTTGTCGTTGAGCAGAGAAGATAACTGGGAGCTTTGGTTGATCCGGTCGATGGTGAGTTTTAACCCTTCCGAAATGGTCAGGATGTTCTGGTTGGTTTTGTCCAGCGTTCGCAACATGGCTTCGGTACTGATGTCTTTTTCCGATTGCAGTACATCGCCGGGTTCGATCAATGGCGCTGCCTCTTTGGAAGGCAGGAGATTGACGACACGATTCCCGATGAGTCCGTCGGTGCCGATAGAGGCCGTGGCGTTTTTGCGGATTACCTTTTTCATCTCGTCGTTGAGCGCCAAGGTGACAACGACCAGGGTGTCGTTCACAAGTTCCACGTCTTCGACGATACCGACGACAATGCCGGAGACCCGAACGTTGTTGCCGGCTACCAGGCCGCTTACATTTTCAAAATTCGCCTTGATTTCGAAACGCGAGGCGAAAATGCTTTGGTTTTTGCCCAGCATATAGAGAAAAAGGATGAGCAGCAGCAGGCCTGTGAGCACGAAAATGCCCAGTTTTACATTGTCTAAGGTGCGTTTTGCCATAATAGTTTATTCAAAAAAAGCCCGAACCTTCGGGTCGGTTGATGTCTTCATTTCATCGTATGTACCCTGTGCGTAACATTTTCCGTCGATCAGCATAATGATCCGTTCACCCGCCAGTTTAACGAGTTTCAGGTCGTGGGTGATGACCAGCGACGATGTCCGGTACTGTTGCTGCACCTCCCGGATCAATTCGATGATTTCCATACCGGTGATGGGGTCAAGGCCGGTAGTCGGCTCATCGTACAGGATGATCGCGGGTTTGAGGATCAGCGTTCGCGCCAGGGCAATACGCTTGCGCATACCGCCGGACAACTCGGCGGGCATCATATCGACGGTATGGGGCAGGCCGACGCTTTCGAGTACCATTTGGACCAGTTCATCTACCTGTTTCTGCCCGGTATGCATCCAGTGCCGCCGCAGCGGGAATTCCAGGTTTTCGCGAACGGTCATGGAGTCGTACAACGCATTGCTTTGAAAAAGAAAACCCACCTTGGCGCGTATCTGGTCCAGTTCCTCATACCGGAGGTCGGGTACGTTTTGTCCGAATACCTCGATCCGACCGCTATCGGGGCGAAGGAGGCCGATAATACATTTGATCAGTACCGATTTCCCTGAGCCCGACTTGCCGAGCACCACAAGGTTCTCTCCCCTGTATAAGTTCAGGTCGAAGTGGTCGAGTACCACATTGCTCCCGAACGCCTTGCAGAGGTCCCTGATGATGATAACCGGTTCCCTTGTATCCATTTTAATAATACCAGACTAGTTCCGTGATCTGAACGGCAAGCAGATCGAGGATAAAAATAAATACGGAAGCCATGACGACCGCCGAATTGGCCGACCGCCCGACTCCCTCCGTTCCTTTTTTGGAGTAATATCCTTTGTAGCAACCAACAATCCCGACGGCAAAACCGAAAAAGAAGCATTTGATCAACGCGGGAATAGCGTCGTAATAGGCCAGGTTTTCGATCACCTGGGTCCAGAACAATTTTAAACTCAACACGTCGTAAATATTCACCCCGATCCAGGAGCCGTACAGCGAAATGGCGTCCGACAGCACCACCAATACCGGCAGCATGAGCGTTGCGGCAAGGGTGCGTGTGACGACAAGATATTTGAACGGATTTGTGCCGGACACCTCCATCGCATCAATCTGCTCGGTAACGCGCATGGAGCCCAGTTCAGCACCGATGCTGGAGCCGATCTTGCCGGCAAAGATCAGTGCTGTGATCACCGGACCGATTTCACGTACGATGGCAATGCTGACCATAGCCGGAATCTGGGCCTCCACGCCATAGCGCACCATGCTGGGCCTCAATTGCATGGTGAGCACCAACCCCAAAATAAAAGCAGTCAGGCCAACCAGTGCAAGTGATTTATATCCGATCACAAAGCATTGATGGGCGAATTCACTGAATTCATACCGGGGGCGAAACACCTCCCTGAAAAAACGGGCGGTAAACCGGGCCAGATCGCCGATCTCGTCCAGCAGGGCTTTATTGATGGAATAGTCTGACATAAACTGCACGCTGTTTCCGGGTTCGCTTCCTGAGAATGAAGCAATTGTCATCCGGTAAGTTATAATCCATAAAGATAACGGCTGAATCTTATCCGGGGCAAGGTACCTTTGTCATCGCAAGTCATGCGTTACGTCAATACTCTCCCCGGTTTATTTCTTATCGTGCTTGCCTTTCAGGGCAACGCCCAGCAAATTCAGGATTACCCATTGTCAACCAGAGCACTTAAAATTGTGGTTATTGGCTCCTCAACCGCCGCGGGAACGGGCGCCAACCCTCCCGACAGCGCCTGGGTAAACCTGTACAGGGATTATCTGCAGGGCATCAATCCGGCCAATGAGGTGATTAACCTGGCCATGGGGGGCTATCAAACATACAACCTGATGCCCTCGGGCTTCAAGCCACCGCGCTACCGCGCACATCCCGATACGCTTCGCAATATCAGCAAGGCATTGTCGCTCCGGCCCGACGGCATTATCCTCAATCTTCCCTCCAACGATGCAGCGGCGGGGTTTTCACTGGAGGAACAACTGGCCAACTTCGATACCATCGCACAAACTGCCGCACAGGCAAATATACCCATTTGGATTTGTACGACACAGCCGCGCAGTTTCAGTGCGGATAAAATACTGACCCAAATGGTGGTACGGGATTCAATCCTGCAAAACTTTGGCGACAAAGCGATTGATTTCTGGAGCGGCGTGGCCGGGCCGGAAGGCTTGATCGGGCTTTCCTTTAATTCCGGCGACGGGATACACCTGAACAATGCCGGGCACAGGGTTTTGTTTGAAAGCGTACAGGCGCGCAATATACCCGAAGTACTGTACAATCAACCCGAACCAACCGCAGTCGAAAATGCCGAAGCCGTCGGACCGCAGCGCAGGCTGCTGAACCGTATCGCAAGGTGGGTATTGGCGTTCGTATCAGGTAAAAAGTGATCCATACTTTTTTACATTTGCCCAGGTACAATCTGCTCCCGTATGAATATTTCGCCCGATCTTTTGCTTCAGTACGGCGCGGTGGTAAAAAACTACCGCAGGCACGACGATATCTTTCGGGAAGGGCAGGTCGCCTTTTATTACTATCAGATTCATACCGGACTGGTCAAAATGATCAACCGCGGTGAAGAGCACGATTTTATCCAGGGTATTTTTACAGAGGGAGAGAGTTTTGGCGAGCCGCCCATGATCGGCGAGTTCCCCTGTCCCGCTTCGGCAATTGCCATCACAGATGTTCAACTGTACGCTTTGCCGCGACGCCATTTTATCGAATTGTTGCAGGCCAATTTTGAGGTGCATTTTTCCTTTACCGCACACATGTGCAACCGGGTGCTGTACAAGGCCGAATTGCTCAAGTCAATCAACCTCGGACTCCCGGAAGAGCGGATCATTGCAGTGATCGATCTGCTCAAATCAAAACTGTCCAAGGATCGCTATGGTCACGACGGCCACTTTGTGGTTCCGGTGACCCGCCAGGAAATAGCCGATATGACCGGACTTCGGGTAGAAACCGTAATCCGAAAAGTCGGCATGCTGGAAGAGCAGGGCAAGGTCGTAGTTGCCGACAGGAAGATATTGCGCGCATATTGACCATGTGATCTTCAACATCTCCCGTTATGATCTTCATCATCGGATTCCTTTCCTGAATGGCAGGTGGGCCGTTTTTCCTTTGTTTTTCCCGGGTTTTACTTCATTTTCCGCTCATCCGGCCTTGTCGCCGGTTTATGATTTGAGTCATAAACCGGGGCATATACTACCTGTAATCTTGTGTATTGAAATCAAATTGTTCAATCAAAATCACACGTAGTATGAAAACATTGTACGGGGCCTTTTTCCTGCTCCTTTTCAGTTTGGCCGCATGTGGCGGCGGCGATAAATCCGGAGGCAGTGCACCGCCGCCGCCTGAAGCTGCTTCTCCCGAAGCGCAAATGCTTGCGGAAGGCAAGGGCGTGGGGGAGGTAAAAAACGTGGAACTCAAAACACCGCTAGAAGCGGAACGCATCAACCGCGGCAAAGCTATTTACGAGATGAAATGCTCTGCCTGCCACAAACTGGATGACAAGAAATTTGTCGGGCCCGGATGGAAAGGGGTGACCCAGAACCGCAAACCCGAATGGATCATGAACATGATAACCAACGTGGATATCATGCTCGACAAAGACGAAGAGGCTCAAAAACTCCTGCAACTCTGCCTTACCCGCATGCCCAACCAGAATGTATCCATCGGCGATGCGCGCGATGTGCTGGAGTTCATGCGTTCAAACGACGGGGGGAAATAGGGTTGATTGACGGATTATTGCAATGCAACAATTCCAACAATGAAACC
>CALMBD010000283.1 GCA_937861115.1 uncultured Bacteroidota bacterium
GATGACGCTGAAAATGGGGATGTTCGCTGAATAAGAGGGTTGGCACGCTGATGACACTGAAAAAGGGGATCCGCGCAGATTGAAAGGGTTGGCACGCTGATGACGCAGAAAAATACTACAGATCGACGCAGATAATATCCTTTCAATCTGCGATCATCCCCTTTTTCAGCGTCATCTGCGTGCCATCCACACACACATATATGCACACCTGTTACATCATAGACGACGAACCGATTGCCCTCGAGATCATCGGCACCTATCTCCAGAGACTCGAAGGCTTTTCGGTTCAGGGCGCCTTCACCAATCCGGTGAAAGCCTTTGAAGCGTTGCAGCAACAACCGGTCGACCTGATCTTTCTCGACATTCAGATGCCGGGGCTGACCGGCCTGGAGTTTCTCCGCGCATTGCCCGTCAAACCAGCCGTAATCCTCACGACGGCATACCGCGAATTTGCGCTGGAGGGCTTCGAACTCGATGTACTGGACTACCTGCTTAAACCCGTGCCTTTTGAGCGTTTTCTCAAGGCTATCGGCAAGTTTCGGGCACAAGCGGCACGCCGTGACACCCCTGCCCTGCCCCGCGCGCCATCGCCCGACGGAGAGCCGCCGCACCTGTTCGTCCGTGCCGACCGCAAAAACGTGAAGGTGCTGCTCGACGATATCCTGTATCTGGAAAGCCTTAAAGATTACGTGCGCATCGCTACGCCTGCGGGAAAAATCACCACCAAGGAAACCATCAGCCACTTTGAGGAATTGCTGCCCGGCGACCGCTTCCTGCGCGTACACCGCTCGTTCATCGTGGCAAAGGACAAAATCACCGCCCATTCCGCCGACGGACTGGAGATCGGCAAAACACCGATACCCGTGGGAAGAATGTACAAGATGGCGGTGGACAGGGCGGTGTTGGGGAAATAACAGCGACAAACAAGTATCAACTATGCCTACCGCCACCGGCCTCGACTGCTTACTCGCCGATCACACCCTGCAACAAAAATGCAAGGGCAACATCGCATACCTCTGCCACAACGCCTCGATTGACCGCCGCTGCCGAGAAGGGCTCGCCCTGCTGAAAAACCTGTTCGGCACGCGCCTGAAGGCCGTTTTTTCCCCGCAACACGGCCTGTTTGCCGAAGCGCAGGACAACATGATCGAGTCCGATCATTTTATCCACCCCGGTTTCGGCATACCCGTCCACAGCCTGTACTCCGAGGCCCGATCCCCCACTCCGGCCATGCTCGACGGGATCGACTGCGTGGTCGCCGATCTGCAGGATGTCGGTTGCCGGGCCTACACCTTTGTGTACACTCTGACCCTGCTGCTCGACGCCTGCGGGAAACGGGATATCCCGGTCGTGGTGCTCGACCGTCCCAATCCCGTCAACGGCGTGGATGTGGAGGGCAATGTGCTCGACCCGGCCTTCAAATCGTTTATCGGATTGCATCCCCTGCCCATGCGCCACGGACTGACCATCGGCGAGATCGCGCGTATGGCCGTGCTGCATTGGGGTGCAGACTGCCCGCTGGAAATAATCCCGATGCAGGGCTGGCGCCGCGACATGTATTTCGGCGACACCGGATTGCCCTGGGCCTACCCCTCGCCCAACATGCCCCACCCCGATACGGCCTTGGTATTTCCCGCCACGGTGCTGCTGGAGGGCACCAGCCTCTCGGAAGGCCGCGGCACGACGCGTCCTTTCGAGATATTCGGTCACCCCGACCTGGCGCCCCACGACCTGTTACCGCAACTGGAACGCGCTTTCGGAGAAAATACACTGGAAGGCTTTACGCTCCGGCCCCTCTACTTCCAGCCGACCTTCGACAAACACCAGGGCCGCAACTGCGGCGGGTATCAACTTCATGTGACCGACCGCGACCTTTTCCGACCCTGGCAGACAGGGCAGGTGCTGCTGCGCGAACTGTACCGCCACCTTGGCGCCGCGTTTCGGTGGCGGCAGCCGCCTTTTGAATACGAGGAAATCCTGTTGCCGATTGATTTACTGAATGGTACGGACAGGTTGCGGAAATGGGTGGAGGCGCCGGGCAGTATGGAAGAACTGGAGGCATTGGGAGGAGACGGGTTGGAGGCGTTTTTAACGGCGCGGGAAGAAGTAATGCTGTACCATTGAATACGTTTGTTACCCGGAGTACATAAAAGCAGTAAAACCACAGCAATTTATACCCATAACCTGTCCGATGCTGTCGGGGTTATGAAAAAAGTTGAGGTCGAACACAAAGCCCACTGGATAGTCTAAATATTTGACTTTTGGGCAAAATATAATTGGCAAATCAGGGACTGCTACTTATATTTGTAGCCTGCAACCCATCCCAAATGGTTATCTACTCAATACCTACTACCTAATGAACAATGCCCCCTGATGGCGTACCCGCATTGTCGGATTGCGCCATCAGGGGGCATCGTTTGTATAGGCTACTTACCCGCAACGGACGACTAAGTAAAAAGGCGCAATGCGGGATAAGTGACTAAAAAGGAGGCAATCACGCAATGCGGGTTTTGGGTTAGTCGTTGGTTGCGGGTAACCCGTAGTTGGCGGCAATTACAAAAAATATATACATTTAACATGGCAGATTTCCCATTTAAAGAGATAATTCTTTTGATCTTAGGTGCAATAAGTACATATTTAATTTGGCGTGTACAGTACCAGAAAGAAAGAATAAAAACAATCGAAAGCCAACTTTCCGATAAGAAATTTAAAATTTATTCTGACTTACTTTACCTCTTTTTTGATCTCTCTAAAAGTAATAAAACTGGCGATCAAATGAATGAAAAAGAACTAGTCAATCGGGTTTATGATATTAAGGCTGGAATATTTTTATACACTTCGGACGAAATATTTAATAAATTTACTCAATGGGTCACATCGCTCAATGACCCTAAAAATGCTATAGACCATTTCAAGATATATTTTGAACTCATGCTTTTAGTTAGAAAAGATATGGGCAATATAAAAACTCAACTTAGAATTGATGATTTTATGCTTTTCTATATGCAAAATCATGAAGAATATGCAAAGTTTAAGAAAATGCATGGCTGGCAATAGGATACAATTTTAAAGATTGGAAATGCACTCCTTTCAACACTATATAGAATTGATTAAACAATAAAACGCCACGAACAATCGCTTCCCAGAAATGCTTCCTACTCGTTGCGCAATCGGGAAGCATAACGTCAGATTGTGAAAAAAAGCCCCATCCATAGTTGCCTGTCTCCGGAATCGAGCTATCTTTGAAGCACCACCGCCGGCCGGCACCACCAATGAAAAAAGCATGAGCCATCGCATCGGACAAAATCGCCTTCAATTCGGCCTTTTCGCCACTCCGCTAGACGAGATGATTGCCCAGGACAATATGGTGCGGGTGATCGACGCGTTCGTAGATGCTATAGACCTGGAAAAACTGGGCTTTATCCATGTCAAGGCGCATAAAAAAGGCGCTCCACCTTACCACCCGTCGCTGCTGCTCAAAATTTATATCTACGGTTATCTGAATCGCGTGCGTTCCTCGCGTCGGCTGGAGACGGAATGCGGTAGGAACATAGAACTCTTATGGCTCACAGGCTGCCAAAAACCCTCGTACCATACCATCAGCGACTTCCGCTCCATCAAACCACACCGCAAGGCGCTGAAAGCGACCTTCAGATTATTCAATCAGGTGTTGGATGGCGCCGGATTATATGGAAAAGAGTTGGTCGCGATTGACGGCACGAAAATCAGTGCACAGAACAGCAAGAAAAACAATATCTCGGAAGACAAGATTATAAAACGATTGGAATACCATGAAAGCCGGTTTATGGAATACCTGGATGAAATGGATCGTGCAGACGAGGCGATTCATCGCGGGGAGGAACCGGAAGTCAGTCCCGATGTCATCAACAAAGCACTGGACGACATCCAACACCGGACGGAAAAACTGCATGGATTATTGAAATTGCTGGACGAGGCACAGGCCGAAGACCCCACCATCCGGCAAATCTCGCTGGTCGATCCCGAGGCGCGTTCGTTGCCGATGAATAACCTGGGCCATACCAGTATCGCCTATAATATTCAAAGTGCCGTGGACGAGCAGCACTGCCTGGTGGCGCATTTTTCGGTGGAGAACATATCCGACGTGCATTTGCTAAGTCAAACGGCTACGGATACCAAAAATGAACTTCAAGTAGAAACGCTGGAAGTTTTGGCTGACAAAGGCTACCATTATAGCGCCGAACTCCAAAAATGCGAAGATGCTCATATTACTACATACGTGGCTTATCCGGATCAGGATTACAAAACCAAGGCCGACGGTTTTAGAAAAGAAGACTTTGAATACCTTCCGGAGGAAGATGTTTACATCTGTCCGATAGGAGAAGAATTGACCAGCAATGGCACGGTGTATGACAAACACGGTAAGAACGGGCAGTTACAAAGCCAATTCCAGGTATATCGACTGCCTTATGCCACGTGCCAACAGTGTATGTGCGCTGATTTTTGCCTGACCGCCGCTTCACATAAAGTGCGTCATGGTCGACATATAGACCGCAATATTTATGAAGCAGCCATGGTAGCCAATCGCCTTCGGGTATTGAATAACCGGGATAAGTATAAACGACGACAAGCCATAGTAGAGCACCCTTACGGCACGATAAAGCGAAGTTGGGGTTTCTACTATACCTTGCTGAAAGGCAAAGAAAAGGTGAACGGGGAATACAGTTTGGTATTCCTCGCCTATAATATGCGCCGTGCTGTGTCCATATTGGGCATGAAAGGCCTCCTGGAGCGCTTAAAAAAGGCTTTTTCGATATTTTGCCTCTGTGGCGCCCAGTGCAGCCCCAGAACCAGAGTGAAGACCTGGAAAATCTTCGCGTTCTGTGGCGCAGCAGGGCGATTCAGGAGATGGAATGCGCCGCTTGAGATTCGGGG
>CALMBD010000284.1 GCA_937861115.1 uncultured Bacteroidota bacterium
GAAAATGCCCGGTATGGCAACCGTATCCTGCACCTGAAAGACGGCCGCGTGGAAAACGAGGAGATGGTCAAGCGGACTGCTGCCGTGTAGTTTTCCGGTTCGGGTGATGAGGTGCGGCACACAAAACAGCCCCTCAATTTTAAGTTTTTATCGAAAAACTTAAAATTGAGGGGCTGTTTTGTGTGCCGCTACCAGTTCTGCGTAGTCCCTGCAATAAAAAAAATGGCGCTATTTCAGTGTTGTTGCCTATTTTACACCATAACGCACAAGTCAGCCGGCAGTTCGGGATAAATCCCGGCATTGCGAATGTGGCAAACTTTTTGACCTAGCCAATTCTGCCAAAAGCCGCATGTTGCGGTGTCGTGTACAGGTCAGTTATCAAACACGGCATATCTTTAATCTATTATCGGCTAATAATGAAATCAGTCTTCTCTCTTCTGATCCTTGCCTTATCGTTCACGGCATCAGGACAAGTCCCTTTTAAATGGGATATCAGTGGCGCCCTCGGTATTACCTCTTACCAGGGCGACCTGGACGCATTCAGGGTCAACGCCGGTTTTCGGGAAATCAAATATGCTGCATCGCTCTCCCTGCGTCGCAACGTGAATAATTTTTATGCCATGCGCCTAAATGCCATGGCCGGAAGGATTGCCGGCGACGACCGCAACTTTGCCGAGCCAGAATGGCGGATACGCCGGGGTATCGCCTTTGAAAGCACGCTCATCGAACTTTCCGTGCTCAATGAATTTTATCCGTTCGGGATGTACCCCAAAAAGGGGAAGCCTTCACGGGGGCGGAGTATCATTGCGCCATATGGCATCATCGGTTTCGGGTGGGCACACAGCAGCCCAAAGGTCAACTGGAACGACGCCAACGGCAACGAAGAGATTGACCCCGACAAGGCTGCTCTCGACAAAAAGGCCAAAACAAACAAACTGCATATCGTGATCCCGATGGGTTTCGGTGTGCGGTTCCGTTTGAAAGACCACAGCACTTTCATGCTGGAAGCGGCCCTGCGGCCTACATTTTCCGATTACCTCGACGGAATCAGCCTTGCCGGTAATCCGGACAAAAACGACTGGTTTTTCACCGCCCAGATCGGGGTGAATTATCCCTTCGGCAAAAACAAGACGAAGAATAAGGATATCGCAAGAAAGGAAAAGGCAGAAAAAGCGGAAAAGGCAGAGGCCATTGAAAGGGCAAAGGTCGCCCAGCAAAAAGAACAACCTCCAAAAGAACAACCCCAAAAAGAGAATACGGCCTCGATACCAAGTGATATTGACAAAGATGGCGTCCCGGATATCGACGACGAATGTCCTGCTGTGCCCGGTCTGAAGAGCCTGAAAGGCTGCCCCGATAAAGATAAAGACGGCATCGCCGATAATGACGATGAATGCCCCGATCAGCCCGGAACGCCAGACAACAAGGGCTGTCCGGTCGTGGATACGGATAATGACGGCGTGCCGGACAACAAGGACCTGTGCCCGGACAAAGCGGGCCCGGGTGTGCTCGGCGGCTGCCCGGATACCGATTCCGACGGCATCGCCGACAAGGACGATGAATGCCCCGACCTGCCCGGAACCGCCGCCCGGAACGGCTGTCCAAGCCTTCCACCGCCCGATAAAGCCGTATATTTCAAGAATACACAGTCCGACTGGTTCCGTACCTCCGATGAGACGATGGAAGAAATAGCAATGATCCTGAAAAACGACCCGAGCCTCAAGGCCCGGATATCGGGCCATTCGGATGATACGAGCGAGAGTGCTACCAGCGGCTTGTCGGACCTGCGCGCCAAAAAAGTGTACGATTACCTCGTGTCGGAGGGCATCGCCGCATCCCGGCTCGAATACGCAGGTTACGGCTCCAGTCGCCCGGTCGACACCAAACTGTTGTCCGACGATCCGCAACTGAACCGTCAACTGCAGCGCCGGGTGGAAGTGCGCTTTTACCGGCGCTGAGTGGTTTGTGCCCCGGCGTGCGCTTTCGCACAACCTTGTTCGGATTCGTACAGATTTGGGAACCTGTCTGGGTTCCAACTTGCTGATAATCAGTTTAAAGCAATTTAGGCACGGACTGTGGAGATACAATAGCGGTCGTCATCCTTAACCTGGTGGCCGGCATAAGCTATGATACTCAACGACGTAAAGGTTGCTTTCCGCAACATGCGGAAATTCAGGTTTTTCTCGGCACTCAATATCATCGGTCTCGCGCTGAGCATGAGTGTTTCGCTGATCATCATCACAGTGATCCGCAACCAGTATGGATACGACCAGTTCCATCCGGCCCCGGAGCGGACCTTTCGGGTGATTACCGAAGCGCTGCGCAAGGAAGGAGGCTCGGAAAAATACGCCTCGTCGCCATACCCCGTCGGCACTGCCATCGCGCGGGATTTTGCCGTAGCGGAGGAGGTCGTTGCCCTGAGTTTCGGCCCCGGTGGCGATGCCCTGCTCGACGACGGGCGTACCCTGCCGATCAGGAGTTATTATGCCGACGGCGCCTTTTTCAAGGTATTCGGATTTCACCTGGAGGCCGGCAATGAAGCCGATGCGCTGAGCGAGCCTTTTTCCATTATTCTGACGAAAGCAACGGCAACACGATTATTCGGCGATCAGGACCCGTTGAATAAGACGCTGGATATCAATGGCTACGGCAAGTTTAAGGTGACCGGCGTTTTGCAAAAAGTTGACCGGAAAACACACCTGGACTTTCAGGCACTGACCTCTTCCTCCACCATGGTATCGTTGGAGAAACAACAGGCGCCGGAAGACCAGGAAAGCCTGGTCCGGGAAAACTGGACGAATTATTACCGCACTTACAATTACGTACTCCTCAACCCCGGTAAAACAAAGACCGACCTGGAAACAGCGCTTTCAGAAATCGCCAGTACGCGGTATAAAGGACTGGCGCTCGAAAGCCGCGACGCAGGGTACCGTTTTCTGGCACAAAACCTTGGCAACATAACACCTGCCGACATGATTCTGAGCCAGACTATGGAAAATTCGATGCCGGTATTCGTGATCTGGGGCCTGATCGGATTTGTCATTCTGCTCACCGTTTTCCCCTGCCTCAACTACGCCAACCTGACGATCGCGCGTGCACTCGTCCGGGCGAAGGAGGTCGGGATCAGGAAAGTAATGGGCGCCAGACGCAGCGAACTGATCCGCCAGTTTCTGACGGAGGCTGTGCTGACGGCCCTGTTGGCGCTCGCGCTGGCCTGGTTCCTGCGCATCCCGCTCCTGCAACTCCTGGATGGCATTGTCCCCGATGCTGATGCCAATTTGTACAACCCCTTCCTGGAAGACTGGAAGACATACCTCATGTTTGCAGGTTTCACCCTGGTTGTCGGTCTTGGTGCAGGTTGGGTGCCGGCGTTTTACCTGTCGCGTTTTCGCCCCGATGCCGCTTTGCGCGACCTGTCGCGGTTGAAACTTTTCGCCCGGTTAAACCTTCGCAAAGCCCTGATCGTCATGCAGTTTACCATATCGATGATCTTCCTGATCGTGGTGGCGACTGTGTGGAAACAGCTGGATTTTGCGATGCTGACCAATTACGGTTTCGACAAGGAGCATATCGTTAATATTCAACTGGGAGCCGTGGATCGCGAGGCGCTGGCCGCTGAAATTGCGCGCGACCACCGCGTGGTACAGGTTTCGGCCTCGTCGCATACCATAGGAACCTGGGAGGACTGGTCTGTCGATGTCCGCCGGAACCGCGCCGACGCCCCCTCTCCGACGCGCAATTTCTTTATTGACCAGCATTATATCGCCAACCACGGGCTGACCCTGATCGCCGGAAGCGATTTCCCTGCCGACCTCAATCCGGACCGGCAGCAGTTTGTGATCCTGAATGAGAAGGCACTGGAAAAATTTGACCTCGGCAGCCCCAAAGATGCGATCGGCCAGACGCTCTGGCTCGATGATACTACCGAAGTAGCGGTGCTGGGGGTGCTGAAAGACTTCCATTTCCGCCCCCTGACCTATGAGATCGGCCCCTTGCTCCTGTTGTATGCCCCGCGTCATTTTACCCAACTCGACGTGCGGCTCACCCCCGGCGATCCTGCCGGCGCCCTTGCTTCGATGGAAGGGATATGGAAAAAATTCGATCCCATCCATCCGATGCGGTATGCGTTCCTCGATCAGAAAATGCGCGATTGCTACCAGGAAATGCGCAATATTGCCGGGATGCTGGGCTTTTTTGCACTACTGGCCATTTCCATCGCCTGTCTGGGCCTGCTCGGCATCGTTACGTTCAGCGTCGAGACGCGCTCGAAGGAGATCAGCATCCGCAAGGTGATCGGCGCTTCGGTGACTGACCTGACGCTATTGTTGTCGCGCAACTTTCTGGTGTTGCTGGGCCTCGCTATGGCCATCGCCATTCCGACGGGGTACTTCCTTGCCAATCTTTTGCTCCAGACATTCGCCTACCGCATAACAGTCGGCTTTGGCATAGTGGGAGGCTGTGTGTTGTCGCTGCTGGCACTGGCACTGGCTGCCGTCGGGTGGCAAACTATACGCGCTGCGCTAAGCAATCCGGTTGAAAAACTGAGGGGCGAATAGAGCCCGTTAATCGGTCTGCTGCCCCGGATTATCGCTGTTGTAACTTATATTTTCCCTACCCCTCCGGTTGGTGTCCGAAAACGAACGCCTGCGTCCGGTTTTGAGCGTTTTATTCAATATTTTGCAAGCGCATAGTATTGATTGTCAGGTTGTTAATTCTGTGGCACTGTACTTGAAAATTTCAATCTGATCATTCACATGACCATTCTGTCAACCATGCATATCAAACTGGCACTTCGCAATCTCTCCAAGAACAAACTGTATTCGTTCATCAATATATTTGGCCTTGCCGTGGGCATCGCTGCCTGTCTGCTGATCTTCCGGCTGGTGTACTATGAATTGAGTTTCAATACCCAACACCGGAATTATGACCGCATTGCCAGGATCGTGACGGAAACCCGCGACGGTATTTACGGCGAGCGGTTTACGCCGGGTATTCCCGTCCCTGCGATGGATGCCATGCAAACTGCGGTGCCTCAGTTCGAGCAGTTCGCCCGGATCAAGGAGGTATGGCCAACGATTGCGGTGCCCGATGCCACGGGCGGCACAGCTACGCGCAAGTTCAACACCGACGAAGAGCACGAGATCGGGGTGTTTATAGAATCTTCATTTTTCAGGATTTTCGACTGGCCATGGTTGGCCGGCGACCCCGAGACGGCGCTGAACGAACCTTATTCCGTGGTGCTGAACCGGCGTATGGCGGAAAAATGCTTCGATACCTGGGACAAGGCACTGGGTAAAACGGTGCTGATGGACAACGCCCTGCTGCTCTCCGTACGCGGCGTGGTGGAAAATGCCCCGGACAACTCCGACTTCCCGTTTCATGTGATGGTTTCCTATGAAACGGTGCGGCAAAACGCCAAACAATACTATTACGACAACGACTGGGGAAGCACCAGTAGCAATAACCAGGCCTTCGCTTTGCTCGGCGATGCCAGCCAAATGAAAGCGGCCGGCGAAGCGCTCGCCAAAGTCGGGCAGACGGAATACCACAAGGATGGAAAGCCGGGCCGGGAAAAATTTCACCTGCTGCAACCCTTGTCCGATCTGCATTACAATGACCGGCTGGGGACCTCGGGGTCGCACGTCATCAGCAAGAGCCGCCTGTGGGTGCTTTCGCTGGTGGGCCTCCTGGTGCTGGTCATGGCGTGCTTCAACTTTATCAACCTGGCCACGGCACTTGCAGCGCGACGCTCCAGGGAGGTCGGTGTGCGCAAGTCGCTGGGCGGCAGCAAGGGGCAACTGATCCGGCAATTTATGGGTGAAACAACCCTGGTTGTCGTATTGGCCGTATTGCTCGGCGCCGGACTGGCCTATATACTGGCCCCTCAGTTGCGCCATATTTCTGACGTGCCCGATACGCTGCCTTTCCTCGGCAACCCGGTTGTATGGGCATTCATGGCCGTTGTAGTGGTAGTGGTCAGTCTCTTGTCCGGTTTTTACCCGGCATTGATACTGGCAGGTTTTAACCCGGTCAGGGCACTAAAAAACGAGGTGTCTTCCCGGTCTATAGGCAACACCGCACTGCGCAAATCGCTGGTGGTGCTCCAGTTTGTCATCGCCCAGGCGCTTATCATCGGCACGCTGGTCACGGTAAGCCAACTGGACTACATCCGCAATATGGATCTCGGTTTCCAGCCCAATCTGGTGTACACGGTCGGTATCAGTTGCGACAGCGTCAGCGGTCCGCGCTTTGATGCCTTTAAACAGCGGCTGCTGCAACTGTCGGGAGTGGAGTCCGTGAGTTACGGCAGCGACAACCCGTCCTCGGGCAATACCTGGTCGAGCAATTTCGCGCTGGGCCGCGGCAGCGAGGATGCGCCGGTGCACACCTCGCTAAAATTCTGCGACGCCGATTACTTCAAAACATACGGGTTGCGCCTGAAGGCAGGCCGGATATTCCAACCGGGCGATACACTGGGCGAATTGATCGTCAACGAAACCATGCTCCGCAAACTGGGCATCCACGACGCCAATGAAGTGCTGGGCAAACCCTTGCGCCTGGGCAGCCAGCAATGGCACGAAGTGGTTGGCGTGGTAGAGGACTTTAACTCCCACTCCCTGCACAACGAACTGGAGCCCATCACCATGGGCAGCCGAAAGGAGTTTTATAATGTCGTCGGCTTGAAGATACGGCCGGAACAAATGGCTGCCACCACGGCTTCCATCCAGCAACTGTTCGACGCCACCTTCCCGGAACAGGTGTTCGACGGACAGTTTTACGACGAGTCCATCGCAGAATTTTACCGCGACGAAAACCGCTTCGCGCTGACCTGCAAAGGCTTCGCCCTGCTGGCTATCCTGATCTCCTGCCTCGGTCTGTTCGGACTGGCCTCGCTGATGGCCGTGCAGAAAACGAAGGAAATCGGTATTCGGAAAGTGCTGGGCGCATCTGTCGGCTCGGTGGTTAGCCTCTTGAGCCGCGATTTTCTGCTGCTGGTGCTGATCGCCTTTGCCATCGCCGTGCCGCTGGCCTGGTGGGGCATGAACCGCTGGCTGCAGGATTTCGAATACCGCGTCGGCATCGGCTGGCAACTGTTTGCCCTGACGGGTCTCCTGGCGCTGCTGATCGCTTTTGCGACCGTCAGCATCCAGGCTGTCAGGGCCGGGCTGGCAAATCCGGTCAAAAGCCTGCGGTCGGAGTAGGGGCCCGGCGTTGTATCAGGGCTTGTATTTTCCCGCTTTTTTCAGCGCTTCTGCAAGGGCTTCGGGTTGACCGGTGCCGATGAGCAGTTGGGTCTTGTCCGTGAACTCAAGTTGCAGGCCCATGTCGCCCGACATGTTGTAGGCCCGTTTATTGCCGAATAGACGGTATCCCCAACCGCCGTACTCCAGAACAGGACTGTATTTCCGGATTGCCGCGCGGGTCGTTTTTTCCCAATGATACTGGCGGAATGTCTGTTGGTATGGGTAAAACCGGACATAAACGCCGTCCTGCGCGTAAAGTGTCTCGAGTCGGACTACAGCAAACAGTACCGTCAGGAGGAGCACAAATGCACTAACGGCTATCAGTCCGGCGTCGGGCAGGGGGCGGTTGCCGAAAACACCTCCGGCGATGACCTGTTTGAATGTTCCATACAGGAAAAGGCCGTTTATGGCGGCCAGCAGGAGCCAGAACCACCACTGCGTAAAGTGCTGTTTTTCCGAAAAAAATACCTTGTCCGGTGTTGAGGTACGATTCATTTTGTTGTGAAGTTAAACCGCACTTCGCCGCACTGCCTTTCCTCGCTGGACGCGCTGAAGACAAACGAACGGGCTGCGCGTAACGCGCTGTTTACCAGCGATGTGTCGGTGGTCGTCGACTCCTTTTCACGATACACGGCGCTGATTACGTGACCGGTGCTGTCGACGCAGAGCCAGGCCACGACCAGGCCGGTTTTACCGCTGGTGTCGACGGGAAACTTTCTCGACACGATCTTTCGTCCGCCCAGTGTAGCGTTCTTGCCGGCAGCCGGCGACACAGCCGGCGGTGCCGCCGAAGCGGGGGCGTCCGTTTGGGCCAGTGTTGTTTCCGGACGGAAAAGGAACATCCCGAGCATGCATAAAACAGGCAGGGGCAAATACGGGAAATTATTGAAAAGGAAACCGGTCATCTGGAATTTGTTGAGTGTGTGTTGTGCAAAGTTAATCGACGGAACGAATTTCTGCAACCTGCATAATGGTCCGGGATCATTGCCTTCAATGATCGGGGTCATCAGGCGTCGTTTGGGGGCGCCCGACCTTTGTCGCATTGTTAAAGAAAATACCTTGCGATATGAAATTCGAGTTCAACCTTACCATGACGGAGATCATTCTCTCTTACCTTATGATGATGGGTGTAATATTTATCGGGCTCTTTTCAGGAATGAACTGGCTGTGCTTCTTTGCCCTGCCCCTTTTCCTGCGCGGATTGATGGGATGGTGCCCGCTCAAGACCCTGCTGACGAAAAATACTGTGGCTTAATTTCCCTGCGGGTAAGCATAAATCCGGTGCGGCTACCCGTCTTTACAGAGGGGTAGCCGTTCTTTTTAGGCACAACTGATGTCGGGAACTGTCAAAACTCCGGTAACCTTGATTTTAATCAAAACGATACCTTTGCCGCCGTGAAACAGATCATCAGCCTTTTCCTGGTTTGCTGCATCATAGGGCAGGCCTCTGTGCGAACCCTTTGGGTTGTGCACTACCAGTGGAATCGCGCTGCTTACCTGGCACATTGCGAAAACAAGAGCAAGCCTCAACTGCACTGCGACGGCAAATGCTTCCTCAAGAAGCGAATGCAGGCAAAAACAGATGATAGCCCGAACGAACCGCAGTTGCCCGAATCGTTCCGCCAGATAAAAGACCTTCAACTGTACATCATTGATGCCCCCGGGTTTTTATTAGACCCGGTTATAGTATGGGCTGAAACGACATACCCTTTGTTCCTGTGCTCGATTGCCGAGCCGCCCATCCGTCGTTTGTTCAGGCCGCCCGCCGCCTGACCCTGTTTTGCTTTTTTGCAACAGGTTTTTTTTCTTCAAATTTTTTTTCATGAGAACACTGTTCATTGCAGTGGCGATGCTGGCATTGGTGTCCGCAGCGCCGGCCTGCGACGTTTGCGGGTGTTCGATCGGCGGAAACTACTTTGGCATTCTACCGCAATTCCACAGACATTTTGTGGGACTGCGCTGGTCGGAGCAGTCGTATCAGTCTGCACACAGCCTGAGCGCTGCCCTGGACGGGCGCTATGATTCGGAAGAATTCGTTCGAAGCATCGATGTGCTGGGGCGTTTTTACGTGCTTCCAAGGTTGCAACTGCTGGTACTGGCGCCCTATCGGACATTCCGTCGTATAGAAGGCGATCTGGAAACCCGCACAGCCGGCCCGGGCGACGTATCCGTTATGGCCAACTATGTATTGCTGGATACGGGCGACAGCCTGCGCCGGAAATGGCAGCATACGCTGACTTTTGGCGGCGGTATAAAATTGCCTGCTGGCCGGTCGGACCTGAAAGATACCGAAGGCAAATTGCTCCACCCGAATCTTCAGCCCGGCTCGGGCACCACTGATTTTATGCTCAGCGCGACATACACCCTGCGGCGCGGCGCCTGGGGATTTACCGGCGACGTGCTTGGCCGACTGAACACTGAAAACCATCGGCAGGCGTACCGGTTCGGCAACCGTGTGAGCGGTTCCGCAAAGTTTTTTTACTGGAAAAACATCGGCAAAATTGCCCTGCTACCCAATGCAGGTGTATTCGGTGATGCTGCCAGGGCAAACCGGGGCGACACCGATCTGACACAAGGCACGGGCGGCTCTGCCGTATTCGCTACGCTGGGGATGGACGTTTATACCGGCCGGTTTTCTGCCGGATTTACTTTCCAACAACCGGCAGGTCAAAACCTGGGCGCAGGTAAAGTGCACACCCATGCCCGCTGGATGGCGACCCTTAACTACATTTTTTAACATAATACAATCTAAAACAATGAAAATCAAACATTTGATCCTGCTTGCCACTTTCGCATCCCTTTTGTTTGCCGTAAATGCCTGTAAAAGTGAGGATGAGCCTGATGATAACGATCCGGTACTGACCATCACCAGCCCAACCGACAACGAGTCGTTTCTGGGACAGATACATATTGCATTGAATGCTACAGACGAGAGCCTGCACGAGATGTCGATCAAGGTTACCAGAGACGATGACGGCTGGATCGCTTTTGAGGCAGCACCGGAGGTGCACGACCTGACGACATTCAACTACGACACTTCGTTTGCGGCGACCGGCGTTACCGGCCTGACGGATATGACACTTACCGTTGAGGTGGAAGACCACGATTCGCATATCGTAACGAAAACGGTGAAGTTTACGGCGCAATAGTTGTCATCGGAAGGGGTTTGGAAGATTTGGCGCATACAAGGCTAAATTGCTTCAAACCCCTTCAAACTTTCCCAACCCTTATCAGCCCTTGTCAACTATTTTTTTGACCTTTGCACTCGCAAGTACTCCCCCTGTTTTTTAAGGCGACAAATGACTTTTCGATGAATGATCTCAAATACAAGAGGCTTTTGCTGAAACTCTCCGGCGAAAGCCTGATGGGTAAACAAAAATTCGGCATTATGGCCGATATGCTCCAGCATTACGCATACCAGATCAAGGAGTTGCACGATATGGGCGCCGAGATCGCGGTAGTGATCGGCGGCGGCAATATTTTCAGGGGTATACAGTCGGATGGGTCCGGTATCGAACCCGTAACAGGCGATTATATGGGCATGCTGGCCACCGTGATCAACGGCCTGGCCCTGCAAAGCGCACTGGAAAACCTGGGCATACAGACCCGGTTGATGACTGCCCTCCGCATGGAAAATGTGGCCGAACCCTACATCCGCCGCCGCGCCATCCGCCACCTGGAGAAAAACCGCGTGGTTATTTGCGCCGCCGGAACCGGCAACCCGTACTTTACTACCGACAGCGCGGCTGCCCTGCGTGCCAACGAGATCGGCGCCGATGTAATCCTCAAGGGGACCCGCGTGGACGGTATCTACACTGCCGATCCGGAAAAGGACCCGATGGCAGTTAAATTCGATAAACTGACCTTTGCGAAGGTCATCAGCCTGGGCCTCGAAGTGATGGATATGACGGCCTTTACCCTGTGCCAGGAAAATAACATGCCCATTATTGTGTTTGATATCAACCGTCCCGACAATCTTCGCCGAATTGTACTGGGGGAGGAAGTGGGTACGCTTGTAGAAGGCTGACAAAGCCC
>CALMBD010000285.1 GCA_937861115.1 uncultured Bacteroidota bacterium
TCTGCGGGAAAAATTTCGAGTCTGCGCCAAAAGGTTGCCTGGCCGGAGATACCGTGCTATTTTTGAACCATGATTCCGAACAAACAGGTTCAGGAAATACTCGACGCCGTCCGTATCGAGGATGTGGTGGAAGAGTTTGTCTCCCTGCGCAGGCGCGGGGTTAACCTGATCGGCTTGTGCCCTTTCCACAACGAAAAGACGCCGTCGTTCAACGTAAATCCGACCCGGAACATTTTCAAATGCTTCGGGTGCGGTAAGGGCGGCGATGCCGTCACCTTCCTGCGCGAACACGAAAACCTGGGTTACGCAGAGGCGCTGCACTGGCTGGCGCGCAAATACAACATAGAGATCGAGGAAATAGAGCGTTCGCCCGAACAACTCGCCGAACAGCAACTCGCCGAGTCGCTGTATATCGTCAACGATTTCGGACTGCAACATTTTCAGGATCAATTGTTCAATACCGACGAGGGCAAATCGGTCGCGCTGGCCTATTTCAAGCAACGCGGATTGCGGGAAGAAACCATCCGAACCTTCGGACTGGGTTATGCCCCCGAGCAGCGCGACCTGCTGTTGCGGCGAGCCAAAGCCACCGGACACAATACCGAACTGCTAAAAAAAGTCGGCCTGTGCAGCCAGGACGGCGGCCGTGATTTCTTCCGCGGGCGGGTTATGTTCGCGATCCACAACCTTTCGGGTAAAATCGCCGCCTTTGCCGGGCGCACCATGTCGTCGGACAAAACGATTCCCAAATACATCAACAGTCCCGAGACGGAGATATACGTCAAAAATAAAACCCTTTACGGCGCTTTTCAGGCCAAAAAAGCCATCAGGCAACACGATGAATGTCTGCTGGTGGAAGGCTACATGGATGTCATTTCCCTGCATCAGGCCGGTATTGAAAATGTGGTCGCCTCGAGCGGGACTTCGCTGACAGAAGGTCAACTGCAACTGATCAAGCGGAACACAGGCAACCTGAAAATTGTGTACGACGGCGATCCGGCCGGGGTAAAGGCAGCCTTGCGCGGCCTCGATCTCGCCCTGGAGCAGGACATGAATGTCAAAATATGCCTGTTACCCGACGGGCACGATCCCGACTCCTATGTGCAGGAATTTGGCGGGGAAGGTTTTACGACATTCACAGAGGCCAATTCCCGGGATTTTATCTTGTTCAAGACCCAACTTTTGCTGAACGACGCGCAGGGTGATCCGATGAAAAGGGCAGCTCTGGTCAAAGACATCATCGGCAGTATTGCGAAAATACCCGATCCCATCAAGCGCAGCGTTTATCTGAGGGAATGCTCGGCGCTGCTGGATGTGGAGGAACAAACCCTGCACAGCGAGACCAACAAACTTATTACCGGCACTATACGCAAACAGCAGGAGAAGGCCGCCCGCCGCCCCGAGGCTGCCAGCGACTCACCCGAAATGGCGCCCGACCCCAATTTCCCGGTTGCAGAGCCGGAGTTCACGGCACGCGCCCAGGAGAAGCCCATGCTGCGCGGCGATGAGTTCCAGGAGCGCGACATCGTTCGAATGCTTGTTCAGTTTGGCGACCGTATGCTGAAGGATGAACAGGTCAGCGTCGCGGAGTATATTCTTGCCGATATTGAAGAATCGCTGGGCAATTTTGACAATCCTGTCTATGGCAAGATCGCTTCGGAGTGCCATACCCTGCTCGTGGAGGGAAAGGTTGTGGACCAGCACTTTTTCATGCAGCACGACACACAGGCGATCAGAGACCTGGCCATCGATTTGCTCTCGGCGCCCTGGGAGTTGTCGCCAAACTGGGAAGAGCGCTGGAACTATCCCCTGCAAAACCAGATAATGCCCGAGTTGAATTTTGATTTAGACATGAAACAGGCGCTCGACCGGTTCAAACTTCGCAAAATTCAGAAAATGTGTGAGTTGAATCTCTTGCGAATAAAAACATCCGCCGAATCGGGCGACGACGACGCCATGATGCGGTACATGAAAATCCAGCAGAAACTCAACGAAACGCGAAACGAGATCGCGAAAAGAGCAGGCACGGTAGTGCTGGTGAAATAAAACGGCACATACGCATGCAACTGACCATCCTCGGCACCTCCGCCGGCGGCCCCTTCCACGGCCGCCACTACACCGCTCAGGCGCTGCACATTGACAACCACCTGTTCCTGATCGATTGCGGCGAAGGCACGCAAATGCAATTGTACCACCATCGGATCAAGATTGACCGGTGCAACCACATTTTTATCAGCCACCTCCACGGCGATCACGTCTACGGATTGATCGGGCTGCTGACCAGTTGGTGCCTGAAAAAGAGAACGGAACCGATTCACTTGTTTGCGCCGCCCGGTTTGCAGGAACTGGTTGAAACGACGGCCCGGCTTTGTCGTGTGGTGTTTCCTTACACACTGGTGTTCCACGAGGTCGATGCTTCAGTATCGACTCTGGTGTTTGAAAACAGCAAAATGGAAGTGTGGACGATCCCCCTGGATCACCGGATCGAGACAAGCGGCTGGCTTTTCCGGGAAAAACCCGGGCCGCGTCATATTCGTCCGGAAAAAATAGAGCAGTATGCTATTCCATACGCGCTGATCCCCGGGATAAAAGCAGGCGACGACCTGCTCCTGCCCGATGGCACTACCATTCCAAATGCCGAACTGACGGAAGATCCCGTCGCGCCGCGCTCCTACGCTTTTTGCAGCGATACGGCGCCTTCCGATCTGGTTGCCGAAACGGTTCGTGGCGTGGATGTACTCTACCACGAAGCGACCTTCACCAATGAGCACCTGGCGGAAGCGGAAGCAGCCTTTCACTCGACGGCGGAACAGGCAGCAGGGATAGCCCGCCGCGCAGGCGTAAAGCGCCTCCTGCTGGGGCATTTTTCCGGACGATACAGCAATACCGATCAACACCTGGCGGAAGCCAGGGCTGTTTTCCCGGAATCTTATGCAACCGGGGACGGCGAAGTTGTGGAGATTTGAGCCGCCAAAAGGCTTTGCGCCGGTCATATCCATTTTGAGCATGTGACAGGACCGGCGCAAAGACCTGGCTCCTCTATTGAACGACTACTTTCTTTATCTTGAATCCGTATTCCGTGTCGACCCGGCAGAAATATGCACCCGGTGTTACAGGGATGTCTCTGCTGTATGTGCCTGCTACCTGGTTGCCGGGCATTTTCTCTGTGTACAACAACTTGCCCGACGCATCAAACACCTGAATGGCTATCCGGGAGGGTTTGTCAAGGCGTACCGAAAGACCGATTTTCTCTTTTGCAGGGTTTGGCAGTTCCACAGAAAAGGCGTCGGTTACAGAACCCACCTCTCCCGACGACGATACAGCATCCCCAATTGGCAGGATGGCGGCATAAAGATCGATGTTGCCGTCGTTGGTGCGTCCGTCTGACCAGACAGGAATAGCATAGTGGTCGGTACATACGACCTGGGTATATTCGCCGACCCCAAAATCATCGTTCAGCAAACCGATTTCGGCAAAATCAGAGGGCACGAGCGATGCATCGACCGGAGGGGTGAACGTTTGGCCACCGTCGAAAGAATAGGTCACCACATATTTGGTATCCGTACCGCCGGGATCGTCGGTGCGGTCGTAATAGGAAATACTGATCGTGCCGTTATCCGAAACATAAAGCGACGGATAGTACTGCTCGGTCTGCGGGTCATTGCCCGGATTGACCCGGACTGGCGCCTGCCAGTTCTGCCCGTTGTCAACACTTTTGGAAAACCAGATGTCGTACCCGTCTGTCTCCTGCTGGGAGATACCGTCGGAGCACCAGGTTGCGAACAAAGTGCCGGGGTTTTTACCGGCCTGTATGTGGGGACAAGGATAGAGGCGGCCTGCCGCAACGCCCTCAATGGGATTAAGCGCCGATTCGCCTACACCGGGAAAGTGTACGTCCGATATTTTTATTTCCGGCTGAAACGTGGCGCCGCCGTCGCCGGAACCGGTGTAATACAGGGCCAGGTCATCATCGCTGTTCCCGGCGAAAAACAGCAGGTGTACATTACCCTGGTCGTCCACATCGATACTGGAAAACTGTATGGTGCCATAGGTGCCCTGGTGGACTTTCACCGCGGCCCCGAAATTGTTGTTGTTTTTGGGTTTGGTTTTTACCAGGATACTTGAATTGACCGTGCTCGAATCAATGATGTCAAAACGGGTGTAAGACACATACAGATTGCCTTCATAGATGGAGCCGGAGCGGTCGGTCGCCATCCATTGTTTGTCGACAAGCGACCCGGTGCCATTGCCGCCGGAAAGCACATCGAGCGAGATGGTGCCGAAATCAATTACGACAGGGGAAGTCCACGTTTGACCTTTGTTGGTCGAAACGGAGTAGTACAGGGCCAGTTTCACGGGTTGGGCGCCAAATAAATTGACGGTCAGCACAAGCCATGAAATGTAGGCTTTACCTGATTTGTCGAAGGCAAGAACCGGATCGCCGCCACCCGCTACAAAGCCGTCGCTGGAATTTGGACTGAAAACGATGTTGCTGGATTGCCAGGTCTGGGCAAAATCCTTGGTGTAATATACCGATATTTTGAGCGGACTGGTTGCGCTGTTGGCATCCTGCAGTATGGCAGCAGCGATGATGTTGCTGGTGTCTGTCGGGTTAATGGCTGCATGAACCTCGGATTCCGCTTTGTCGTCGCCATGGATCAGTATCTCGGCCGAACGATCGGCAACTCCGGATATTTCGGTAGCGGCAGCGTCCTGCACCATCAGTTCGGGATGTTGTCTGAACAGTTCAATGGCTGCGGGGATATCCCTGATGCGGACCTTCTCCTTGAGCAGGTAGTGCAACTGCCGGGATGAAAATGCGGGATCGGTGTTTTGGGCAAAGACAGTGGCACTCAGGAAGGTGAACAGGAAAATCGGTAACAGGCGCATGTGGTGGTGGTTTTAGAGATGAGAAAAGTCATTTTTGTCCGGCAAATATTCTGAAAAAATCTGCTATAAAATGCAAAAGGCTTCCGGATAAGGAAGCCTTCTGCGAATCAAACTTGCAGCGTATTTATTTGCATGGTAGGTTGTCAGGCTAATTTCTCAATATCGCGGATCAAAATGCTGTTCCGGTTAAAATAGATCAGGTTCGATTTGCGCAAATCGTTGAGTACGGAGGTTACGGTCTGACGGCTGGTACCCGTGAGATTTGCAATATCCTGTTGGGTCAGATGGTGTTTGAGCAGGGTTTCAAAACCCACGCGGCGCCCTTCTTTACCCGCCGTTTCGACCAGGAACTCAATGATCCGTTCGCGGGCATCTTTCAGTACGAGTTTTGCCAGTCGCTCCTCTACACGCTGGAGGCGTTGCGTGAGGTGCTGTAAACAGGCGAAAACGAGTCGCTGGTTTTGCTGCATCAATTGCTGGAAATCGCTGATCTTTATGGCCAGATATTCCACTTCATCGTGCAGCGCCTGTGCAAACTCACTGCGCTTGGTTTCACCGGCAAGTGCCAGATCGCCGAAGAGCATTTCGGGCTGGAGTATTTCTTTGATCACCTCGCGGCCATCCTGTGAGAATGTACCTGTTTTTACCCGGCCCTTGATAAGCAGATAAATATAATCTGCCGGTTCGTCGGGCATAAAAATAAACTGGAACTTTGGCGCTCGCCGACAATAGGCAATCTTGGCAAGGTCTTCCAGTTCGGCTTCGCTGAGGGGCGTAAGTAAGGGGAGTTTTCCGAGAAATTGGATCATGTTGCTCAGTTCCATAGCGGCGTAGTTTTTGCGAGAAAGCGGTTGTTATTTGTGAAAATCCGGTACTGTCGGTTAGTTGGAGCGGCAACCTTGGGGAGAAAGTGGCCGGGAATTTGTTCCGGCTTGCTGTGGGTCGAAGAATGTTTGGGACATACCCCAATCCACAATACAAAAGTATACGACTTCAGGTCTATTAAAAAGGACATTTTATGACCTTTGTCGGAAAATATTTTTGCTGTTTATTGATTTAAGTTTCAGGTATACAGTGAGTTATAATGTCTTTTTCGTTTTGTTTTTTCGAAAATGATTTTGGCATTATTTTTCTGCCTGTTACATTAAAAGGGAAATAACGGGGGGGATACTATTGGTTCGCCTTACTTTTGATATGTTTATTTTAATCCCTTTTTATCCGCGCCGGGTTAAATTTACCTTTTAACTTTTATTATTTTTCCGGGCTTCCGGTCCAAGTCGTCACATGAAAATCAACACACTCCGGGTTGTTGCCGGCCTCTTCTCCGTAACCTGTCTGTTTTCGTTTACACGTGTTTATTGCGCTCCACAGCCAGCCCCCTGCGATGATCCTGTCGTCATCAGTTCCCTCATCGTTACCAACTCAACCTGCGGTGATTCATCCGGCGTTATCCTGATCAGTCTTGCCGGTGGAAACGACGGCTACACCTTTACGTGGATGCCCAACGTATCTGATACAAATATTGCTTTTGGATTAAAAGCAGCGGCGTACCATGTGAAAATTACCCGTACCGACAGCCCGGATTGCAGCCTTGATACAACCATTCTGGTCAATAATACCAACGGCCCCGCTGTTTCGGTCCAGAACATTGTACCCTCCAATTGCCTCGCATCCAACGGAAGCGTATCCCTTTCGCCGCAAGGCTTTGACTACGCCTGGAGCAATGGAGAAACGGGCGCTACCAATACCGGACTTTCCAGTGGTTGTTACACCGTAACCGCCACCAATCCGGGCACCGGCTGTTATTCGGTACTCCAGGTTTGTGTACCGAATGTCAATCCGCTTCAGTCGACGTATACCATTCTGGAACCCTCAAAATGCGGCCTGCCGACCGGTCGGGCTGAAATCAAGGTCACCGGAGGGTCCGGTCAGTACTCCTTCAGTTTTGGCGCCGACCCGATTGTGACCGGTTTGGCGCCCGGCGCATATACTTTCTATATTGTAGACAATATCAGTGCTTGCCTTGATACTATTGTTGTGGTTATGGGAGAAGGTCCTGTACAGGGTGATGTGGTCGTGCAACCGTTTAATATTAAATGCGCAGGGACGGGACAAGGCAATGTTGAGTTTGATGTCATTCCGGGCGCAAATTTCAAATCGCCCTACACCTTCGCTCTATGGGATCAGAATGGCATGACGCAGTCGCCCGGGAACCTGGCAGCAGGCACCTACTACCTTCAAATTGCGGATGCGGACAGTTGCCTGCTGCCGGTCGATACCTTTACCATCTCGGAACCTCCGCCGTTTGCTGCATTGACTGACGTCCAGCCCAAGTCATGCGACCAGGGTGGCGCGTTGCAACTGACCCTGAGCGGCGGCAATGGCCGTTACCTCGTCGATTGGTTCGACCTGCCGGGGTTCAACAATCCGGAAGACAGGTTGCACCTCGATGCGGGATATTACAGTGCGACCGTATACGACAGTCTGTTCTGTGCTTACCCCATCGATTCGGTATTTGTTCCCGCGTATTGCAATGTTGCCGATACCCTCGTGCTTGTGCTTGGGGTAAATACGACGGACTCCCTGTGTCTGCCTTTTCCGGAAGGTGTGGGGCAAAATGATGTGATTTTTGCACAGGTTGGCCAGGCCGGAGCCGTATTCGGCAACTGGATGTTTGATGTTTCGGGGTGCCTCAAGTATACCGCCGGGCCTGTACCCGCATTTGGTGTGGACCCGATATGTGTGGCTGTACAAACCGGCACACCTGGTCTCAATGATACCGTATGTGTCCGTGTCTATATTACTGCAGCCCCGCCGGATATCGATTCAATCTATTTTGCTGTACAATCCGGCAATTCTACAACGGCGTGTGGCCAGATTCCCGTCAGTTTTAATAACAAGGTGGTCTCCATGGAGGATGGCTCCGACTTGACCGGCGCCAGCGACGCATTCGGCACTTATGTAATAGACCCGGTATCGGCCTGCATTACTTTCCAGTCATCCGGCCCAACCGGCTACAATGTGGATCGTATCGGCGTTTTGGTCTGCGACCCGGTATTGCGCCGCTGCCATACTATCCGCTATTTTCCTACTGTGTTGTCGCCTAACGACTGCCTGGACGGTATTGCACTGCCCGGCAGCCTTGCCTTGTCGACTGACGATTGCGACAACGGGGCGTCAGGTTGCATACCCATTCCCTTTACACAGGTATCCGACTATGTCATACTGGACAATGGCCTGCCATATTCCGGCGGCGCCTTTTCATCCTGTGATCCCCAGATTGTAAAGGCCTACACCATTAACCTGTCGGGCGGCCCTTACCAGATGGGAGAGTGGATCGTAAACGGACAGGCATTCTCGGGTTTTTTCACCAATGCCTATGAACTGCTTGGGCTGATGAATCAATATGACCCTGCGCCCGGTTGGTCGCTGGAGAATGATTCGGTATTTATTGGAGGCAGCTCCGGAAACACTTACGGGAGCATGACTATCCTTTCCGCCCAAAATCAAACGTTTATGGTTAATCCATTGCAAAAAAATGCTCCATTGGGCACCAATATGCGATTTACGGTGGGCCTGCACACGGTAATTTTCCGCCGGGCGCAAACGGGCTGCCTGGATACGATGGCGGTAAAAGTAGTGTGCACCAGCTGCCCTCCGGTGCACAATTATACCCCCGGGAGTCAGGGCGTCATTACCTGGACCGTGTCGAATTGTTCGGTCGATACTGTCTTTTGCACCACTATTCCGGAGGCGGAACTGGCCGACTATACCGTTACGGATAACAGCCAGCCGTTTACCTCCTTCACGCTCTGCAGCACCAACATTGGTATGCGGCTCGATACCGGGTACCACGATATTCATATCCTGAATAATCTGGACTTTTGTGAATACCAGGTTCGGGTCGACCTGGGCTGCACCGGAGGTGGCGATGATAAAACGCTGCTGGCAGTGCCGGATGAAGTCGTTACACCAAAAAATACGTCTGTCGAGATCGATCTGGTGGACAATGATATTATCCGTGGCCTCGTGGGCAACAGGATGGGGCTGGATGAGTTTGTCGTACTGGCGAATCCTGCTTACGGACAATTGACATTCGACGATATTTTAGGCGTAGTGGCGTACACACCTGAACACGATTATTGCGGCGTTGATACATTTATATACCGGATTACAGACACTACCGGCCTTCGCTCTTCTGCCAGGGTTAAAGTGACGGTGCTGTGCGACAAAGTGCTCGTGTACACAGGCATTTCTCCAAACGGAGACAACAGGAACGATTACTGGAGCATACCGGGTATCGAACAATTTCCGGAATGTGATATTCAGGTTTTCAACCGCTGGGGCAATCTGGTCTTCAAACAGAAAGGTTACAGCAACCTGGATGCATGGGACGGCACCTGGAACGGGCACTCCCTGCCCGATGGAGCCTATTTTTACATTATCGACCTGGGCGACGGATCGAAGCCGCTCAGCGGGTATCTTCAGATTATGCGGTAATAAAAAACGGGGTTACTGCCATAGGAAATGACACTAACCCCGTTTCTGTGTTGGCCAGTTTGCCTGGGCCCGCTAATACTCGTCTTCGTTGAAGAAAAAGTCGTCGTGGCGCGGATAGTCCGGCCAGATATCTTCGATGCCTTCATACAACTCGCCATCGTCTTCCAGTTCGTCCAGGTTGTCAATTACTTCACTTGGAGCGCCGGAGCGTATAGCATAGTCGATCAGTTCGTCTTTCGAAGCCGGCCATGGGGCTTCTTCGAGGTATGAGGCCAGTTCAAGAGTCCAGTACATATCGTTGTCTGTTTAATTGTTGAGGTCTAACAACAGATTTTTACAATCAGGGTTGCTTCACAACGCGGTAGGTGAAGCATATTTTAAAGAAAGTTATTGAAATTTACGTGTCAATGCCGGTGCTAAAGAATGAGCATGGCGTCGCCATAGCTGAAAAAGCGGTATTCATTCTTGATCGCCTCATTGTAAGCTTCCATGATAAGATCAAATCCACCAAAAGCGCATACCATGATCAACAGGCTTGATTTGGGCAGGTGGAAATTGGTTACCATGCTGTTGGCAATACTGAAGTCGTACGGCGGATAGATGAACTTGTTGGTCCAGCCTTCCACTTGTTTGAGCAGTTTTTCTGCGGAAACAGCCGTCTCGATGGACCGCATGACGGTGGTGCCCACTGCGCAGACTTTTTTATCGTTCAGGATACCCTGGTTCACTGTTTCAGCCGAATCATTGGAAATGCGGAAGTATTCGGCCTCCATTTTATGTTTGGAAAGGTCTTCCACATCAATGGTGCGGAAAGTGCCCAGACCAATATGGAGGGTGATCTCTGCGAACTGTACGCCTTTGAGTTCAAGCCGTTTCATAAGTTCCCGGCTGAAGTGAAGGCCTGCGGTAGGCGCTGCTACGGCGCCGAGTTCCTTGGCATAAATCGTCTGGTAGCGATCGCGGTCGATGGCTTCCGGTTCCCGCTCTATGTATTTGGGCAGGGGGGTATTCCCCAGTTTGGACAGTTCATGCTGGAAATCGTCTTCCGTGCCATCGAAAAGAAAGCGGATGGTACGGCCACGCGAAGTGGTATTGTCTACTACCTCGGCCACAAGGGCATCGTTGCCGTTTTCATCTTCAAAATAGAGCTTGTTACCCACCCGGATCTTGCGTGCGGGGTCGACCAGCACATCCCACAAGCGGGCATCGTGGTTGAGTTCCCGGAGGAGAAAGACCTCGATTTTTGCACCGGTTTTCTCCTTCTGGCCAAAAAGTCTTGCCGGGAAAACCTTGGTGTTGTTAAAGATCATCACATCCCCATCGTTGAAATAGTTGAGGAGGTCTTTAAAAATCTTGTGCTCTATTTTTCCCGTACTGCGGTTCACCACCATGAGGCGACTCTGGTCGCGCTCTTCGGAAGGATACTGCGCTACGAGTTCTTTAGGCAGGTTGAAATTGAAACTGGAAAGTTTTGTGCGCATTGTATTACTAAGTAGGGTTGCCGTTGATTAACGTTGGAAAATGTTAAAAAATGCCCCCTTCGGTTTCGATTTTTGGCGAAATATTGAGTCTGACAATAAAATTACCGTCATTTTTCAAGGGTTTTCGCCTGCAAAATGGGTGCAAAAATAGAATTTATCCGCAAACGAAAAACTTTTTAAAAAAGATTGAACTTGCCTGACCACTGCCGCACAGGATCGGCGGCGGTGGTCAGGGGCATAATTCAGGCGCTTCAGGCCAGTGCAAGGTCTTTTTGCGCTTTTTTGCGTTCGAAGTCCTTCAAATACACTTTGCGCAGGCGAATATTTTTCGGCGTTACCTCTACATACTCGTCTTCCTGGATGTATTCGAGTGCTTCTTCGAGCGTAAATCGG
>CALMBD010000286.1 GCA_937861115.1 uncultured Bacteroidota bacterium
CATTTACTGCGCCGGGTAAACCCGGCGGTACCCTAACCCGGCGGTACCAGCCACACATTAATACGCAGTATTCACCCGATCAACGGCACTTTTCAGACAATCTGCTCGGCGCCGGTGGTTTTCCTGATTATTTTGGCGGAATGAAAACATGGCTTTCCACCGTGCTGCTCCTTTTGATCCACAGTCTCGCGCCGGCACAGAACCCGGCGACATGGGTGGTGGAAGGATATATCAGTACCGAAAAAGGGGAAGCGCTGCCGGGCGCACAGGTGACGATAGACGATACTGTCAGCACCATTGCCGGAGTTACAGGATTTTACCGGCTGCAATACAACCGGCGTCCGACGGTAGTCACAGCCCGGCGACTGGGCTATACCACGCAACAGGTGCCCCTGGATGGCAAAGTATTTCGCGGCAATACCCTGCGGCTCGACATAGTATTGTCCGACCAGAACATTCCCCTGCAGGAGGTGGATATCGCTGCCAAAAAGATCCGGGAACTGGCGAAAGAGGATTTTCTGAGCCAGATATTCGATTACGACTTCCTGGGCGACAGCCTGCTGTTGCTCATCCGGGAACGCAAAAAGCACTTCATCCGACTCGTCAGCGGATCGGGCGAAGTGGTGGATGAACTGGAACTGCCCGGTCGCCCTACCCTGCTCGTACACAGTTGTACGGGAAGATTTCACCTGGCGGGCAGTGCATTTGCACAGGAACTGCTCGTGCAGGAAGCCGGCCTCGACACCTTTCCCAGGTATGCGCTGTCCGAGTTCCGCAGCATGGTGGAGCCCTGCGTACTGGAAAGCCGGGGATACTACTTCTTCCGTAAAATGGGCAGGTTCAACCAAAGCGTCCGGTATTGGTATCGGGACCCGTCAGGCGAATGGCATACGTTTTTGCAGATCAGCCGGGACGGCGCCACACGGGAAATGCGTTATGCGCTCGACTCGATGGCAGCGGGCGCGTCTATGGTACTTCAGCCCAACCTGCCGCCCAACTGGCGCGGGCAGCCGTACGACATGGGTTTCGACCGGGAGCGCGCCGTGGTTCAGGGCGACTTCGACACCCAACACCTGCTCGCCATGGCCGACTACAACAGCCAGATCAGCCATATCGGCTGGCTGGAAAGCCTGCGTATGGATTCAGTTTATGCGCCTTTGATATGCCAGGGCGACACCCTGTTGCTGTTCGACCACGAACACGATGCGGTGCTGCGCTTCGAGGCCGGTTTTTCAGCCATGGAAACGCTGCCTATCTACTACCACCACTCTGCCGGATGGCAAAAGGCGTTGCTGCAGGACGCCATCACCGGAGATATCTATGCACACTTTTCCACGCCTTCGGGCCACGTCCTGAAAAAACTGCATCCCCGGACCTTCGCGGTACAGGCCGTTTACCCCCTGCCCGAGGTAACCTACCTGGCCCATCATTTCAAGATAAGGGACAGATACCTGTACTTTTTAGGCCAGCCGAATGTGAACATACCCAATACGAGCCTGTATAAAGTGGATATCCGGTAAAGCCTCCCCGATGAAACCCGCCGGACAGGCCTATCCTCAAAATATTCTTCATCTATCCTGTCATATTCGTCCTTACAAAATCCTGTCGGGAGGGTCACTCTTCCGCTGCGACCCAAATAAAATTCCGGAATCACCCTTCAAAGACCCCGCTTACCCTATTTTTTTCGGAAAAATAATTTTTCGGGTTTCTCTAAAAGAAATTCGCTTCGTACTTTTGCAGCCGATTTGACAAAAGCCTTTCCTCACGTGGATATGACAGCCATTCGCAAATTTTGGATTGTATTGATTTTCAGCGGCTTGAGTGTCTGCGCCACTGCGCAGCACGACAATGCCCAGCAGGCGCAACAAGCAGCCGATCAACACGAGCAGCCTTCGGGGGCACAGCACGACCCGCATGCTGACGTTGCCGGCGCTGATATGCACGGCGATTGCGGCCATCCGATCGATGAAGTAAAGGAAGGCGAGTTCAACGCCGGCGAGACGGCCGTGCACCACATCTCCGACGCCAACGCGATCCATGTACTGGGCGATGTGTACATTCCGCTGCCCTGCATCCTGTATGCTCCTGGGCACGGCTGGACGCTGACTTCAACCCTGGCCTTCCACCCGCACCACCATGGCAGCGGTGAGGTTTCGAAAGACGGATATGTACTGGTTCATGGCAATGTGATGCGATTGAAAGACCCCGCCTTTGCAACTGGAGCGCATAAAATTGAAGGCTATACCCACAAAGAAGTAAAAGAAGATGGCAAAACGAAGGTTGTTTATTCCGCATTGATCGATGGCGCATGTCATCCGCTCGATGCCAAAACGACCTATGACGGTGGCATGATGGGCGGCGGAATCACCAGTTTTTACGATTTTTCCATCACACGCAACGTCTTCACGATGTTGTTGACGGCGTTCCTGTTGTTCGTCCTGTTCCGCTCGGTGGCCAATGCTGCCGTGCGTCGGGAGGGACAGGCGCCGAAAGGACTTCAGAATTTTATCGAGCCGTTCTATACATTTATCCGCGACGATGTGGCGCGTCCGGCCATCGGTCCGAAGTATGAAAAATACATGCCGTTCCTGTTGTCGATCTTCTTTTTCATCCTCGGCCTCAATCTGATCGGTCAGATTCCCTTTTTCCCCGGCAGCGCCAACGTTACGGGCAATATCTCGGTAACTATCGTACTGGCACTGCTTACGTTTGTTCTGATGCTCGCCAGTTCGAACAAACACTTCTGGGAGCACATTCTCTGGATGCCGGGTGTTCCGGCCTGGGTAAAAGTGATCCTGACCCCGGTGGAAATTCTCGGTCTGTTCCTCAAGCCTTTCACGCTGCTGTTGCGACTTTTTGCCAACATCACTGCAGGCCACATCGTGGTCATGTGTTTCGTGGGACTGATCTTTATTTTTGGCAAGGCCGGCACCAGTGTGGGCGGCTCGATCACGGGCATCGTGGCGGCTATCCCGCTTTCGCTGTTCATGATGGCCCTCGAACTCCTGGTGGCGTTTCTCCAGGCGTTTATTTTCACCATGTTGTCGGCAACCTACTTCGGCATGGCCCTGGAAGAACCGCACCACCATTAATAGAACCGGTGGACGGTGGACGGTGGACGGTGGACGGTGGACGGTGGACGGTGGACGGTGGAAAAAATGCAGCAATTCAACATTACAACAATATTAATTCATCACATAAATCCATTTTTATGTACGCAGCAATTGGAGCAGGCTTGGCCGCGATCGGCGCCGGAATCGGTGTAGGAACGATCGGTGGCAAGGCTGTTGAAGGTATTGCCCGTCAGCCCGAAGCTATGGGCGACATCCGTGCTAACATGATCCTGACTGCCGCTCTCGTAGAGGGCGCAGCCCTGGTAGCCATGGTATTGTCGTTCTTCGTAGCAGCACCCGGTGTGAACGGCTAAATGATTGCCGGGCCGGCGCGAAGCGGTTGGCGACGCAACGGCCCGTTTTTTTGACAACCCTGTTGGACAGGCAAGCGTGCACTGATCTATTGCATTCAAACCGGTTCAACCATATTCATAATTTATCATTCATCATTCATCATTAACGACGATGTTGTTTCTGGCAGATTTCTCCGTCATCAAACCCGAACCCGGTCTGTTACTTTGGACGACCATCATTTTCGGACTGTTCTGGTTCATGATGAGCCGCTTCGCGTTCAAGCCTATCGCTGAAACCCTCAAAAAGCGCGAAATGGACATCCAAAACTCACTCGATGAGGCCAAGAAGGCCCGCGAGGAAATGGCCAATCTGCAGGCAGAAAACGAAAAACTGCTCGCCCAGGCCCGTGAAGAGCGCTCCCAAATCCTGAAAGAAGCCAAGGAAGCCAAAGATGATATCATCGCCGAAGCCAAAGAGCGCGCCAACGCCGAGTACAAACGCAAGGTGGAAAGCGCCATCCAGGATATCGAAAACCAGAAAATGGCCGCTATGGTGGCACTGAAAAACCAGGCCGGCCAACTGGCGATCGACATCGCGGAAAAGGTACTGCGCAAGGAACTCTCCAACCCTGCCGATCAGGAAGCCTACGCAAAATCGCTGGCCGAAAGCATTAAATTAAATTAACGGTTGACGGTGGACGGTAGACGGTAGACGGTGATACAATCCCGGTGCTGTCTACCATCCACCGTCTACCGTCCACCGTCTACCGTTAAATAATATGAGCGTTACCCGCATTGCCACCCGATACGCCAAATCGCTGATCGAACTTGCCATCGAGCAGGGTAAACTGGAGCAGGTGAACACCGACATGCAGATGTTGGGGGCCGCCGCCAAAAACCGCGATTTGTACCTGATGCTGAAGAGCCCCATCATCCACGCGGACAAGAAAAATGCCGTGCTGGACGCCCTTTTCAAGGGCAAGGTGGATAACCTGACCATGTTATACCTGCAATTGCTGGTCAACAAGGGCCGCGAAATGTATGTGCCGGAGATCGCCGTGGAGTTTTCCACACAGTACAAACTGCTGAAAAAGATCACCTCGCTCACCATCGTCACTGCCGCACCGCTCAGCGACGCCGTCCTGAACGAACTGAAGAAAAAACTGCTTGCCAGTGATGTCACATCCGACAGCCTGGAGATCAATACCAAAATTGACCCCAATCTTATCGGCGGTTTCGTACTCGAATTCGACGATAAGCGCTACGACGCTTCGGTGAGCCACAAGCTTGAAGAACTGAAAACACAATTCCAGAAAAACCTGTATATCAAAGAATTCTGAGTTTAATGATGAATTATGAATGATAAATGATGAATGGGGTATCGCAACACCCATAGTCCAACAGGAAACATCCATTTATCTGTAATTAATTCATCTCTTTGCTCATCATTCACCATTTATCATTCATCATTCATTATCAGTAATATAACATGGCAGACGTCAGACCGGAAGAAATCTCCGCGATATTGAAACAGCAATTGTCCGGCTTCGGGGCAGATACCAATCTCGAAGAAGTGGGCACCGTGCTGCAAGTGGGCGACGGTATCGCCCGTGTCTATGGCCTGAACCGCGCACAGTCCGGCGAACTGGTCGAATTTGAAAACGGCGTCCGCGCCATCGTACTTAACCTCGAGGAAGACAACGTTGGTGTCGTACTGATGGGTTCGTCCGACAGCATCCGCGAGGGCAGCGTCGTCAAGCGCACCGGCCAGATCGCATCCATTGAAGTCGGCGAAGGCTTCGTAGGTCGTGTGGTCAACCCGCTGGGTCAGCCTATCGACGGCAAAGGTCCTATCGGCGGCAAAAAGTACGATATGCCCCTAGAGCGCAAAGCGCCGGGTGTTATCTACCGTCAGCCGGTAAACGAACCGTTGCAGACGGGCGTCAAAGCCATTGACTCGATGATCCCGATCGGCCGCGGCCAGCGCGAGCTCATCATCGGCGACCGCCAGACGGGCAAGACAGCCATCGCAGTCGATACCATCATCAACCAGAAAGAATTTTACGAGCGCGGCGAGCCGGTTTACTGCATCTACGTCGCCTGCGGCCAGAAAGCCTCCACGGTAGCCCAGGTAGCGCGCACGCTGGAAGAATACGGCGCCATGGCCTACACGACCATCGTAGCCGCTTCGGCATCCGATCCCGCTCCGCTGCAGTTCTACGCGCCGTTTGCCGGCGCTGCCATCGGCGAGTTTTTCCGCGATACGGGTCGCCCGGCGCTTATTATTTACGACGATCTTTCCAAGCAGGCTGTAGCTTACCGCGAGGTATCGCTGCTGCTGCGCCGCCCTCCGGGCCGCGAAGCATACCCCGGCGACGTATTTTACCTCCACAGCCGCCTGCTCGAACGCGCCGCCAAAGTCATCAACGACGATAAAGTGGCCAAAGACATGAACGACCTGCCGGAGAGCCTCGTGAAAGCGGGCATGATCAAAGGCGGCGGATCGCTCACGGCCCTGCCTATCATCGAAACGCAGGCCGGTGATGTTTCGGCCTATATCCCGACCAACGTGATCTCCATCACCGACGGCCAGATCTTCCTGGAATCCAACCTCTTCAACGCCGGTGTCCGCCCCGCTATCAACGTGGGTATCTCGGTAAGCCGCGTAGGTGGTAACGCCCAGATCAAGTCGATGAAAAAGATCGCCGGTACACTCAAACTCGACCAGGCCCAGTATCGCGAACTCGAGGCCTTTGCCAAATTCGGATCCGACCTCGACGCCGCCACGCAGGGCATCCTGGCCAAAGGTGCGCGCAACGTGGAAATCCTGAAGCAGCCGCAGTACAGCCCTGTATCTGTAGAGAAACAGGTGGCCATCATCTACCTGGGTACGCAGAACCTGCTTCGCGACGTGCCGCTCGAAAAGGTGCGCGAATTCGAAGACATCTTCCTTATGAAGATGGAACAGGATCACGCGGACATTCTCGAAGAGTTCCGCAAAGGCAAACTCGAAGACGCCAGCCTCGCCAAAATGAAAGCATTGGCGGCCGACTTGTCAGGACAGTACCGCAAAAAATAAATTACACAGTGATAAGTGATAAGTGTTGGCTGATCAATTAATGTCAATCATAACTTATCACTTATCACTTATCACTTATCACTTATCGCTTAACACTTACATCTCTTACCACGCACAACAATGGCTGGCGGTTTAAAAGAAGTACGCGAACGGATCAAATCGGTTATCAATACGCAGCAGATCACGAAGGCCATGAAAATGGTATCGGCTGCCAAACTGCGCAAGGCCCAGGGCGCCATCGTACAGGTGCGTCCCTATGCCGACCGACTGAACCGTATGCTTTCGAATATACTTTCCAACATCGACGGGAGTGCTTCGACCAGTTTCGGCAAGGCCCGCGACGTGAAACAGGTGTTGATCGTAGTGGTGACCTCCAACCGGGGCCTTTGCGGCGCATTTAACACCAATATCTGCAAGGAAGCGGTTGCGGCCATCCAGGAAAAATACGGCAAGCAGCGCCGCGACGGCAACGTCACCGTGCTGTTCATCGGCAAAAAAGGTTACGACTATTTCCGCCGCCGTTTTCAGGACCTGAACTACATCACCGATCACATCCATATATACGATAACCCCGCTTATGAAAATGTAAGCGCCGTGTCGCGTGTTCTGATGGATGAGTTTTCCAATGGCAAGTATGACGCAGTAGACCTGGTGTACGGCCGTTTTAAAAACGCCGCTACGCAACTGCCTACTGCCGAACAATGGCTTCCGGTTCCCAAAATGGAAAAAGGCGACACCGAGAAGCGCGCCGACTACATTTTCGAGCCCGACCAGCAGGAATTGCTCGAAACGCTGGTGCCGAGCATCCTTCAACTCGCCTTCCACAAGACCCTGCTCGATACCCAGGCTTCCGAACACGGCGCCCGGATGACGGCTATGGACAAGGCGACGGAAAACGCCGAAGAACTGCTCAAGAACCTGAAGATCAACTACAACAAAGCGCGTCAGGAAGCGATCACGACCGAACTGGGCGAGATCGTAGGCGGCGCAGCAGCACTGGAAGGGGCATAGCGATTACCATAAGACACCGATTTAGACGCCCCGCCGGCAAAATGCCGGCGGGGCGTTT
>CALMBD010000287.1 GCA_937861115.1 uncultured Bacteroidota bacterium
GGGAAGAGGATTATCTGTCGGATGCCATCATTGCACTGGACAGTTTCTGGTTTGCTGCACGTGCCAGATGGACTTGCATTATGCTCAACCAAAAGCAACGCTCCTCCAATGCGCTCGACGCCTATGAAAGCTTTTTTATGCGGATTATCGGGCGTATTGCCAATTACGAACCCGCCAATCAGACCCTTGTACAACTATATCGGGAGGCGTCCAAATTGTTCGAACACACCGACAACCCCAGCGCCGTTTTGGATACCTTCCTTGATTTCGTGGAGCATAACAGTAATAGTATAGCACCCTTTATACGGGATGAACTGGAAACCCTGGCATGCAGCTTTTGTGTCCGGCAGATACATCAGGGACGAAATGATTTTTTGCAAAAACATTTTGATATTTACCTTAGAAGGCTGGAATCCAAACGCATTTATAAAAACGGGAAGATCCTTGCTTCCGATTATCTCTCTATCACTACCACTGCCCTGAAACTGCCCCGCGATGTCGTCAGCACCGAATGGGTCAGGCAATTTCTCGACAAGCATCGAAACCGCCTGTACAACCACGAGGCAGCTGAAGAAATGGTGCGGTACAATTACGCAAACTACTATTTTTACATTAAAGACTTCAAAAATGCCCTTAAAAACCTCAAGGAGACCTATCGGGACATCAACTTTAAACTCGTTTCCAGGTTGCTGGAAATAAAAACGCGGTTTGAAATAGACGATGAATTAACCGACGATCGTATTGAAGCGGCAAATGCCTTCTTCCGGCGGGAGCGGAAAATTCCGCCGGCCAAAAGGGCGCCGCTCAACCTTTTTATCACTTATGTGCGCAAACTCCGCGACCCAAGGACCATCCATAACCCACGGAAACTGGAAAAACTGATCGAAACATTGAATCAGGAAATTGTCGCCGAGCGCGCCTGGCTGCTCGAAAAAGCGAAGGAATTTTTAAACCGGGCCCGGCCCAAAAAGCATAAACCATGAAAAGACAAGTGATTCACAAGCCACAAGTTCAAAGCCCTCCACGGGAATTCACCAAGCAGGTAGTACGCCGTATCGCTGAAAAATACGCCAAGGACAAGCCTGTTATACGGGCGGTAGGCTGGAAGGTGAAAGCGCTCAAAGACGGTTCATCTGAAGCGATCATCGGTTTTTTCACCTACAAACCCGACCGAAAATCACAGGTGGAAACGGTGCAGGTGGATGTTCCGAAACAGATCAGTCTCAAAGATTTATTTGGTGACACAAAGGTTGAACTATACGGTTTCGAAACAGTAACCACCAGAATATACCCGATCCGGCGTATTTGCACCATGAGGAAGAAAAGAAACAAAAAAAGAACCACAAGCCAAAGAAAGCAAATTCAGCCGGGGGAAGTGATCTACAGCGCCGGCCAAAACGAGTTGGGCACCATTTGTTCTATTGTCGACATAGTAAACAGTCAGAACAAGACGGTTTCCTACATCCTGAGCGCTCAACATGTACTTACCAACGACACGTTCACCATCGGCCAGGATTCGGTCTTCCAGCCGAAATCCAACGGTCAACTCAGGAAGGTGGGCACACTCAGAATTGTAGGCGAGGCCAGTAATGCCAACTTGTCGGAAATGACGGATTATGCCCTGGCTGAAATCAGCGGGAACAAGCCTAAAACCTCTGAAATCAAGGGACTTGGTCTGCCTGACGCACCGGCTGGCAATATTGTTAGCGGCGATGAAGTAAAAAAATCCGGTTCCACCTCGGCGGTTACCGCCGGTATTGTTGATTTTTCTACGCTTATAGTGCCCGGAGGGCAAAATGCCCCGGGAGATGTCTTTGCCTTTACGGTCGCTGCCCAACCGAACCAGATATTCACAGATTTTGCCACCGACGGCGACTCCGGATCGGTCGTAGCGGTGATCGACGACACGGGCAAGATCAAACCCGCCGGCCTGCTGGTCAGTTGGGCAGAACTGGACACCGGGGAGCGCGTTTATTTTGCGCTCAGTATTTCCGATATCCTGGCAACATTAAACGCTACCATGCACCCAAACCCCAATGCTGTTCCCGATTCCGATTAGTGCCCGGAAGTCGTAATAAGGCTTTCCCCCGTCATGATCGCGGGTTTTTCCATACCCATCAGTGCCAACAGGGTTGGCGCCACATCCGCCAGGCGACCGTTTCGCAAGGTTACACCGGCTGTAGCCGTCTTGCTGACCAGGATACAGGGGACAGGATTTTTGGTGTGCGCCGTATTGGGCGTCCCGTCTTCATTGATCATGTAATCCGAATTCCCGTGATCGGCAATAATGAGGCAGGCGTAATCGTGTTCGAGCGCCAGGGGAATGATCTTGCTCAGGCAGCCGTCTACTGTTTCCGCCGCTTTCATGGCGGCCGAAAATACCCCTGTGTGCCCCACCATATCGGTATTGGCAAAGTTCAGGCAAATAAAATCCGGCTCGTTTTTGCGAATATCGTCCATGATGGCCGCCGTAATATCGTTGGCGCTCATTTCCGGCTGGAGGTCGTATGTGGCCACTTTGGGCGAGGGGCACATGATGCGGCGCTCGCCGGCAAAAGGTTCTTCCCTTCCGCCGGAAAAAAAGAAGGTGACGTGGGGGTATTTCTCCGTTTCTGCGATGCGCACCTGCGTTTTTCCCGCTTTTTCAAGCACCTCGCCAAGGGTAAGGGTCACATCGTCTTTTTCAAACATGACATGCACATCCCGGTAGGTATCGTCGTACCGCGTCATGGTCACATAATACAGCGGAAGCGTGTGCATGTTGTATTCGTGCATATCCTCCTGGGTCAGCACCTGCGTGATTTCACGGCAGCGGTCGGTCCGGAAGTTAAAGCAGATGACCACGTCGCCCGCTTGTATCGTCGCCGGCGAGTCGCCGGCGATCATTGGTTTCAGGAATTCATCGGTGACACCTGCTTCGTAACTTTTCCTGATAGCAGCCGGAATGTCCGTTACAGGCTCACCCTGGCCGTTTACCAACAGGTCGTAGGCTAATTTAATGCGCTCCCAGCGCTTGTCGCGGTCCATGGCATAGTAGCGCCCTATGACGGATGCAACCCGGACCGGCTGATGTGCAATGTGTTGCAGCAAATCCTCCAGGAACCCGGCGCCGCTTTTCGGGTCGCAGTCGCGGCCGTCGGTGAAGGCATGCACAAACGTGCGGGGGCAGCCGCGATCGGTGGCAATATCGCACAGGGCCTTTACATGCTCGATGTGCGAGTGTACGCCGCCGTCGCTGACGAGACCGATCAGGTGTACGGATTTATCGTTGTTTTTGGCGAAATCGAGCGCATCGAGCAACACTTTGTTCTCATGGAGTTCGCGGTCGCGGACGGCTTTATTGATGCGGGCCAGTTCCTGCCACACAATCCTGCCGGCGCCGATATTGAGGTGCCCCACTTCCGAGTTGCCCATTTGTCCTTCAGGCAGCCCCACGTCTTCACCGAAGGTGGTCAGGGTACTCATGGGGTAGGTTTTCTTTAATCCGTCTACAAACGGCGTGTTGGCCTGGAAAATGGCGTCGGCTTCCGGTTTCGGGCCGAGGCCCCAGCCGTCGAGTATGAGGAGGAATGCTTTTTTTGTCATGTTTGTCTGTACGTCGTTCGTTATTGCGGCTACAAAGAAACGCCGAAAGTAGGTATCGGGTAACAAAAAACCCGGCTGATCTGCATCAGCCGGGCCCCAATTGTTTTGTTTTGTCCCTTTTGCTTACTTGCGACCTGCCTTGAGCTGGTCTTGCAGTTTGGCGAGTTCAGCCGTTTTGCCGTCGCGGGCAAGAGCGGCCTGTTTCGGCCAGGTAGCGGGGTCGTGCATTTGATAGCGCTTGCCCGCAGCTTCAAGGATGGTTTTGATGGCAGCCGGTTTCGTTTCCGCCAGTTTGGCAAAAGTCGAAATGCCGGCAGCCACCAGGAGTTCGGCGATTTTGGGGCCGATGCCTTCGATCAGGACGAGATCGTCGGACTTTGCGGTGGTTTTGGCGCTCTTAGCCGCCGGTTTTTTGTCTGCAACAGAACCCGCTGCTTTTTTGGCAGTGGCTTTCTGAGCGGGTTTCGACGCAGCAGGAGCGGGTTTTTCGCTCTCGATGGTCTGATTCATGAGGTATTGCTCTTCTACAACCTGTTCGTTTTTCCAGGTACGGCGGATCACCTCGTTAAATACAAGGCGGTTGCCGTATTTGTCGGTGAAGTCGAATTCAAACTGGGAGTCGGTCGTGTCTTTTCCTACTTTGGAAGCGATACGCTCGATACGGTTGGCGGCAGCAATATTGTGGAAGAACCAGTTCAGGGCTTCCAGTTTCTGCGCCTTGGAATGTGTAATATCGGTAGGGCTGCTGAGGGTAACACAGCTGTCTGCGGCAAATTTGTCGAAAGCGGCGATGATATCACCTTTCACAACCTGAGCGTCAAGCGCGTCAACGAGTTGTTTCAAAGTCATTGTAAAATACAGTTTTGGTGAACAATTGATGCCGCAAAGATAACAAAATTAAACGAAACCAAATTATAATTGGCCAAACATAATATTGTTAAGCATTTGTAAAATTAAAGTTCGTCGCCCCATCCGCAGCATTGTACAAAAGAAGGTGCCTGTTTAAAAAAGTACTGAAATCTGCAATTCAGAAATTTATC
>CALMBD010000288.1 GCA_937861115.1 uncultured Bacteroidota bacterium
ATATGGGCGTCGTTTCAATTGCCAACCGGCGACAAATTTAAGGGCTCAGGTGTTGGAATAAACGGATGTAGAAAAAACAGTTATTGATTTTTTTAAAAATTAACATTCAATAAAATGCTTGTAATCAATTAATTATTTTCAAAAAAGTTGTAATGATAAATTGTTTTTTATTGATAAATGCGAAAAAATGTATTTGTCGGACGCCAAACCCCGGCCCACTTTTGTATCGTCAAAGCAGTAGACATACACTTATGCAACCAAAAAGATTTTACAGCATCGGGACATTCATTGCGCTCGTATTTACCCTGCAAATACAGGGTTACAGTCAGCCGTTGTCCGTATACCCGGGCGACATAACTGACAATGGTATCGTCAACAACGTTGACTTCCTGTATATGGGGCTGGCCTACAATTACTTTGGTCCGCCGCGCGATTCGGTAGTTGGCAACGGGCTCGGGTTTGTACCCCAGCCGGCCAATCCATGGCTAAACCAGTTTGCCAACGGTACCAATTTCGCTTTTGCCGATTGTAATGGCGACGGGGTGGTCAATTATTACTACGATGCTTTCCCGATATACGTCAATTATGGCGCGGCGCGGGATACAGGGGTTAGTCCCGATATTTTTTATTCAGGCATTGCCGGCATCGATCCCGTGTTGAGACTCGACGAATCGGCGGTCCCTGCGGAATTACATCCCGGCGAAACCCTTACAATCCCCATTCTCCTGGGAGATGCGCAGGTTCCTGTCGAGGACCTCTATGGCGTTGCCTTTTCTCTTTATGTAGACCCCGGTTTCATCGATGCCAATGAGGTGACTTTCAATTTCACCCAGCAGTCGTGGGCAAATCCCGACGGCGACCGGGTGTATATGTACAAACGCGTATCCGACGAACGGGTCGACGTCAGTTGGGTCCGGACGGACCATAATTCCGTAGATGGCTTTGGAGGAATCGGGTCGGTCGGCCTGATCATCATTATCGATGTGATCGGATTTGAGCAGGATTTCCCGGTCCGTATTGATTCCATCAAAATGCTCGACCATTTCGGCAACGAAACAACCGTGGCCGGCGACACCATCATGGTACACGTCACCGATAATAATAACCAGCAAACGGGCACCGACGCGCCGGCCGGTTTGCAGCCGGAAATCTGGCCTAACCCGGCGCATGATATCCTGCATATCCGGGCAGATTTTGCTGTGGAACAAATCACGCTCATCAATGCACTCGGCCAGCCTGTGCGGCAGTTCAGCGACCCATCCCGGGTAAGCGAGGTTGCCCTGTCAGGTGTGCCGCCGGGCATATACATGCTTGAAATACAAGGCAATGCAGGGATATATACCCGAATCATACAAATTCAGTAACAGACCGGTACTTGTTATATTTTTCAATTTCAAACATTTCCAAACGCACAAAACATGAAACGCTTATTTTTAAATATCATCTGCCTGATGATGGTATACTGCCTGCAGGGACAGACACCATTTCAGATCAACGGGACTGTAACACGATCAAGCGACGGCTCTGCCGTGGCAGACTGGTTGGTATTTGTTTATGCCCCGAATCCTTCCGATTCCAGCCTTTTATTATTCGAGTCGGCCATTACAGACGCCTCGGGCGCGTACCAGATTACGGCCAACATTATGCCCGGAATGGACGAACTGAATGTCGGAACATTTAACGGATGCCTGAATGCGCCCGACGAAGTGCTCCAACAGATTGTATTGACGCCCTCGGGGCAGGCAACCGTCAACTTTGAAATATGCGGTGATCTGCCGGTGCAGGCCGATTGTGAGGCATATTTCTGGTCTACGCCTGCCAGTGGCCTGACCATCGACTTCATGTCTGATTTTTATGCCATCGACGATGCTCCCGCAGCCACCTATAGTTGGGACTTTGGCGACGGCTTTACCAGCAACGAAGCCGCACCATCGCATACCTACGCTGCCGCCGGTGAGTACCTTGTAACGCTGACGATCACCAGCGAAACAGGTTGTACAGCTACGGCTGCATTCCCGGTATTTGTATTCGATCAGCCTCCCTTCCCCGATTGCTGGGCATGGATCGACGTGATGCCCTCTGCAAGCGGCCTGACATTCGGCTTTTCTGCCCAGTATTTCGGTCTTGACAGCGCCGATGTGGCAGTCAGTTGGCTTTGGGATTTCGGCGACGGTACGACGAGCACGGAAGAAAACCCCACCCATACCTTTGCCGCAAACGGTTTCTATTTTGTTCATCTAACCGTCACCGGATCAAATGGATGTGTGGCAACGGCAGATTTCCCCTTTTCAACGGATTTTCCGCCATTTCCCAACTGCCTGACCTATATTACCTATAACCAGACGAGCACTACTTCTTTTGATTTTTCCGCCCTTGTATATACGGCAAACGGCGACTCGGCCAATGTGGTCAGTTATGCCTGGGATTTCGGGGATGGCGATACGAGCAACGAGGCAAACCCTTCCCACACATATTCGGATGAAGGAATTTACAATGTGCAATTGACCGTTGAAACCGATAACGGCTGCGAAGCATATGCCTGTGAAGTTGTATTTGCATACGACTGTCAGGTGGATACTTTCTGGTACGGCTGCCAGGCGATGTTTGCTATCGGATACGGCGGACCCAATCTGCCGCCCGGCGCCGGTTCACTGACCGTTGATTTCTACGATGTATCGCTCGGCGCAGCGCAGACGTGGGCATGGGATTTCGGCGACGGCGCCACGAGCACGGAGCAGAACCCTGTGCACACCTATGCGGAAGAAGGCGAATATATCGTTTCGCTGGCGATCACGACGCTGGATGGCTGCGAAAGCGAAATTGAGTTCGCGATATATGTAGGGGATGATTTCCCCTGGATACCCGAGCCGGATTGTCAGGCACTGTTTATCCCTATGCCGGATTTCAATAGCGGCAACGGCATACAGTTCATCGATGTGTCGTTTTCCCCAAACCCGATCCAGTCGTGGGCATGGGACTTTGGCGATGGAAATACCAGCACTGACCAGAATCCTTACCATGTTTACGCACAGCCGGGGGTTTATACCGTGACGCTGGAAATAGCCGCCGACTCCTGCAGCAGCGTGATCTCCTTTGATATCGATACGCAGGATCCCTGGAACTTCAGCAACCAACCGGCCAAACTGGCGGTGGCTGCCGGCACTACAAGCACACGCGACAATACGGCTTTTGAGGGCCTGCAGGTTTATCCCAATCCGGCCATTACGGATTTGAATGCTGCCTTTTCCGCACGTGCCGCAGGAGAATATGAAATACGCATCAGCGACCTGACCGGCAAAACCATACTCAGCGTACAGCAACAGGCTGCGACGGGCGTCAACGCGGCTCGCCTGGATGTGGGCCAACTCGTTCCCGGGTTATATTTGATCGAATTGCGTACGCCAGGCAGCGTTGTTACACGCAAGTTTATCAAAGGGTAAGCAATGATGCCGGACCGCGGGGGCCCAGAGGCTTTCGGGGCCGGCAGGAATAATTCAAAAATCAGTTAACATCCTTCCCAGGTTAATCGACACAAAAACTAAAAACAGGGCTGCCCGAAAGAGGGTTGGCCCTGTTTTGTTTTGTGGAAAGGACTGCTTGCCGAAAATTGATAAAATCTTTACAGACACACCAATTCCTTTATTTTTCCTTTACAAATGTCGCCCCACCTTTGTGTTGTCAATAGCGCAACGCATGAGCAAGGAAAATCAAAATCGACAGATACCGTTCGCGATAGTAGTAGTGGTGTTGGTAGCGGCACTTTGTTACCCTTTTTCCGGTATTATCGGTTACCGGTCCGTAGCGTTGATACTGTTGCTCGTCATGTCCGTTCTTGCCATGCGGATGAGCCTGCGCGCCGTGCTTATTGCGGCTATTGTCAGTGCCCTGGTGTGGGATTATTTTTTTATCCCGCCGTTTTTCACCTTTACAATCGGCAACGGAGAAGATCTGCTGCTCATCATCATGTATTTCATCGTGGCCCTGCTAAACGGTACAATCAACTACCGCGTGCGACAGCTCGAGCAGGTGAAAAACCAGAAAGAAGAACGGGAGAAAGCGTTGCAGTTGTACAACACCCTGTTCAACGCACTTTCCCACGAACTGCGTACACCCATTGCCACCATACTGGGCGCCGCAGATGCTTTACAGGAAAACGAGGCAAGCCTCTCCGAAAGCCACAAAAGAGCACTTCTCGGTGAAATCGCCGTCGGTGCGCTCCGGCTCTCGGGTCAAGTGGAAAATCTGCTCAACATGTCGCGCCTTGAAGCGGGGACCATACAAGCCAGGAAAGAATGGTGCGATGTGGCTGACCTGATCAATGGAGCCCTCGAAAAATTGAACCGGGAAGGCCAGTACCACAAAGTGGACACCTCCATACCCGAGGACTTGCCGCTGGTGCAACTCGATTTCGGACTGACGGAGCAGACCTTGCAGAATCTATTGTCCAATGCGTTTCGGCATACCCCTGCAGGTACCCGGATCATCATTTCGGCGAATATATTCAGCGACCTTTCGGGACATTTTGAAGACATGCCGACCGCTTCGGGAGCAGCAAAGCCCGTCCGGGACGACCGGATGTATCGGCTGGTTATTGATGTTATGGACAATGGCCCCGGTTTCCCCGAGACAGAGATCAGCCGGGCATTCGATAAATTTTATCGCTACGAAAACACTCAGGCGGATGGAACAGGGCTCGGCTTGTTTATCGTCAGGGGATTCACCGAAGCACAGGGCGGAGAGGTCTCCCTCTCGAACCTTATGGACGGCGGCGCAAAATTTACCCTTGAATATCCAACCATTATACTAAATCAGGCGACACACCATGGATAACCAGGCCCGAATTCTGATCATAGAAGACGAGGCAGCCATCAGGAAGTTGCTGGAAATTGTCCTTCAATCCAGCCAGTTTGAAACACTGATGGCTTCAACGGCACAGGAAGGCCGGGTCATGGCCGCTTCCCACCAGCCCGATCTTGTACTCCTCGATCTGGGTTTGCCCGACGGTGACGGACAGCAACTGCTAAGCAACCTGCGGGAATGGTACAGGCAACCGGTCATTATCCTTTCCGCGCGCAGTGCGGAATCAGAAGTTGTACAGGCGCTGGACAATGGAGCGAACGACTATCTCACAAAACCATTCCGTACCGGAGAACTGCTGGCCCGCATCCGGTCCGCGTTGCGCCTTGCAAACCCCGATGTGGTAAACGAACCGGTAAAAAACTACGGTCACCTGAGCATTGACTTTTCCGCCCGTGTGGTTAAAAGGAATGGGGAGATCATCAAGTTGACCTCTACTGAATATGCCTTGCTGGCATTGTTTGTAAGAAATGAAGGGAAAGTACTCACCCACCATTTCATTTTGCGGGAAGTATGGGGCCCCGGATACGTGGAACGCACAGAATATCCCCGCGTATTTGTGGGACAGTTGCGAAAAAAAATTGAGGCAAATCCCAATCGTCCGGCGCTGATAGTGACCGAATCCGGAATCGGATACCGCTTTGCCGGATAGTTATTACTTCAAAACATTCATACATCATGCATAAACATGCAAACGGCACCCCTGCGCCGCGGGTGACGACAGCCACCCTATTGGTCGCACTGGGCATCATTTACGGCGATATCGGCACTTCTCCGCTCTATGTATTGAAGGCTATCGTGGGCGAGCGGGAGATCAGCGAGTTATTGGTTTACGGCGGTGTTTCCTGCGTTTTCTGGACGCTGGTTTTCCAAACTACCTTCAAATATATTATCCTGACACTGACGGCAGACAACCACGGGGAGGGCGGGATTTTTTCATTATACGCGCTGGTACGACGATTTGGCAACGGCCGGCTGGTCATCCCGACCATTCTGGGCGCTACAACCTTGCTGGCCGACGGTATCATTACCCCGCCCATTTCAGTTACCTCGGCAGTGGAAGGTCTGGAGATCATCATTCCCGGCATACCCACCGTTCCCATTGTAATCGTTATTTTATCGCTGCTGTTTTTCTTTCAGCGGTTCGGCACGCAAAAGGTAGGGGGCATATTTGGTCCTGCCATGGTCGTTTGGTTCAGTATGCTGTTTATATTGGGAGCCAGCCAGATATTACATGCTCCGGGCATTCTGAAAGCCTTGAGCCCTCATTATGCCATCGAATTGCTGACCAGATATCCGCACGGTTTCTGGCTGCTGGGCGCTGTTTTTCTGGCCACCACAGGCGCAGAGGCACTGTATTCTGACCTGGGACATTGCGGGCGGAAGAACATCCGAATTACCTGGGCTTTTGTTAAAACCTGCCTGCTGGTCAATTACATGGGGCAGGCCGTATGGATACTGCGTCATGGGGGAACGCATTTGGATGGAAGCAACCCGTTTTATGAAATCATGCCGTCCTGGTTTCTGCTGCCCGGGATTTTTATCGCCACATCGGCTACAATTATTGCCTCGCAGGCGCTCATAAGCGGCTCATATACACTCATCAATGAGGCCATGTCGCTCCACTTCTGGCCGCGTGTAGAGGTGCGGCAGCCGACGGAACTTAAAGGCCAGATTTACATCCCTTCCGTCAATACCATTTTGTGGCTGGGGTGCATTATGATGGTCTTGTATTTCCGTAATTCCAGCCACATGGAAGCAGCCTACGGTTTCTCCATAACGATCGCGATGATGATGACGACCTATTTGCTGGGTTATTTCCTGCGGTATGTCAAAAAGTGGAAAATCGGCTGGGTAATACCGCTAATCCTGTTGTTTGCCGTTATTGAAATGTCTTTTTTTATCGCCAATGTGGCCAAAATACGGGAGCGCTGGATGTTTCTGTTTTTTGAGTTGTTCATTTTCCTTTCGATGTACATCTGGTATTTCGCGCGCAAGATTAACAACCGCTTTGTGCGTTTTGTGGAGTTGAAAAAATATACCACCCTGCTCCAGAACCTGAGCGACGACGTTGAAATTCAAAAATTCTCTACCCACCTGATCTACCTGACAAAGGCCAACAACCCCGGGCATATTGAAGAAAAAATAATCAAATCCATTTTTTCCAAGCAGCCGAAACGCGCCGATGTGTATTGGTTTTTACACCTCAACATCACCGATGAGCCCTATACCCTGGAATACGAAGTGAACGAGTTGCTGGATGACAAGGTCATTCGTGTGGATATCAATCTCGGTTTTCGCATCCAGCCGCGTTCGGAACTGTATTTCAAAAAAATCGTGCAGGACCTTGTGGCCCAGTGTGAACTCAACCTGCACATTCGCCCTGATGGCTCTACACGCTACAACCCGGAACCGGATTTCAAGTTTGTCGTGCTGGAAAAATTCCTTTCCGTTGAAAATGAGTTTTCGCTGCGGGAAGGGCTTTTGCTAAACGGTTATTTCCTTTTGAAAAGACTGGGCACTTCCGATGAAAGAGCATTCGGCCTGGACAAAAGCGATGTAGTAGTGGAAAACGTGCCGCTGGTATACCAACCTGTCGGGAATGTTTCACTGGTTCGAAGATAAACCGGCAAATTTTCCCAAAACATGCGCTGTAGCATTTACGTATCGTCCCGAAGTTTCCCCAGCAAATACGCATCCAGCGGCTGCCCGTTCTTGATGTACATTTTCCGGGCAAATCCTTCCTGCCGGAACCCGGCTTTCTCCAGCACCCGGAGCGAAGCCCGGTTGTGTTCAAACACCCATGCCTCGATCCGGACCAGCGGAGGCCTGCTGGCAAAAAGGTGTTCGGTGTACCGCTCCAGTACGCGGGTCATGATGCCCTTGCCCCGAAACGGGGCGGCCATCCAGTAGCCGATCTCGTCGCTGTGCCCTGCGATGCCGTTTTTCACAAATGCGCCGATGCCGCCAATCACACCGGCCTCCCGGTGCCGAACGGCCCAGTTGATCACAGCGCCGTAATCCGACCGGTTCTTCTCCACGAGGGCCATCCAGTCGTCCGCATCCTTTTGGGTGTAGGGGAAGGGCACACGCAGGGTGTTCCGGTTCAGTTCCGTATCGTTGAGGTAAAGTATCAGGTTTGCTTTATCCCCGGCCTGAAATTCACTCAGTTCGATTGTTTCGTCGATGGCGATGCGCTGTTCCATGTCCAGATAAGTTATGGTTTATCCCATCCCAACTCAGCCCGCTAAAATTTAGTTTCATCACGCTGCACCGTTACTGCCCCTTGTAAATCATCACCTTTCTTTCTCCCGGCCTGGCGTAACCCCTGTACATGCCTTCAGAGTTGAAAGTCAGTGAAATGTTGCCGTCTTTATCTACGGCGATAAGACCGCCCTCGCCGCCTTTTTCCACCAGTTTTTTGTTCACCACCAGTTCGCAGGCATCGGCCAGCGAAAGGCCTTTGTAGACCATGAGCGCCCACACGTCGTGCGCGACGGCATAGCGGATAAAATATTCGCCGTGGCCGGTGCAGGATATCGCGCAGGCATCGTTGGAGGCATAGGTGCCCGCTCCGATCACCGGAGAATCGCCCAGGCGGTTCCAGCGCTTGTCGGTCATGCCCCCCGTACTGGTACCTGCTGCCAGGTTGCCCTGGTTGTCGAGCGCAGCGCAACCTACGGTGCCAAACTTGCTGTCGGTACGGCGATCGAGACTGCCCGATTTTTTGGCCTCTTCCGCCTGTATTTTCTGCAGGGCGTCCCAGCGTTCCTGTGTGAAGAACCATTTGGGGTCGGTCAGTGTGATGCCGTTTTCGGCGGCAAACTGCTCGGCGCCGCGGCCGGTGAGGAATACGTGCGGCGATTTTTCCATGACCGCCCGGGCCAGCGTGATCGGATTTTTCACGGTCATCACACTGCCTACCGCACCTGCTTTTTGCGTAGCGCCGTCCATGATGCTGGCATCCAGTTCGTTTTTGCCTTCATGGGTAAATACCGCGCCGCGACCGGCATTGAACAACGGACAGTTTTCCAGCCAGGTGATGGTCTGCTCGACGGCGTCCAGCGATGTGCCGCCGTTCTTCAGGATCGTTTCGCCGACGGTAAGCGCGGAATCGAGGGCAGCCCGGTAGGATTGTTCTTTTTCAGGCGACATGTCTTCCCGGCGAATCGTGCCGGCGCCACCGTGGATGGCAATGGCATAGGCCGGACGCGGCGCAGGTGTGGGAGTGGACATTGGCACAGGGTTTTGCTGATTACAGGAAAAGAACAGCATTAAAAAGGCTGTTCCGGGGAGGACGATTTTTTTCATAACACAGAAAGGTTGATTTTTGCCCAAAGTTGAAAAAGATTCGCACACCTTCACCCCTTTCCTCCACATACTTTCAGGAACATGAAAATTCTTATCCTCGGCGGCGGCAATATGGGACTTACCTACGCCCAGAGTTTTTTGCGCAGCCGTATCGTGACGGCCGACAACATGATGGTCCTTTGCCGCGATTACGAAAAGGCTAACCAACTCAGCCAGATGCATGAGGGACGGTTTTTCAGCGACCCGCGGCTGTGCGTGCAGGAAGCCGATCTGCATATTCTGGCCGTAAAGCCGCAGGATTCGCCGAAACTGTTTGAAGAAATTCGCGACCTGGTACAGCCCGGGCAGGTGTTTCTGAGTATCATGGCCGGCGTCAGGCTGGCGACGATCACAAAATCCCTGGGCGCGGAGAAGGTCATACGGGCCATGCCCAACCTGCCGGCGCAAATCGGAGCGGGCGTTACCGCCTTTACCTCCACCGATGCTGTGACCCGGATTGAACTGGTAATGGTGCAAAACCTGCTGAGTACTACCGGCAAAACCATTTACGTGGAAAAAGAAGAACTCATCGACGCCTCTACCGCTATTTCGGGTTCCGGACCCGCATATGTGTATTATTTCATGGAGGCCATGATGGAGGCGGCCCAGCGTATGGGTTTTTCACCTTCAGAGGCGGAATTGCTTGTCAGTCAGACATTTACAGGCGCGGTGGATCTCTATAACAGGACGGATCTGACTTGTGCCGACTGGATTGCCAAGGTGTCGTCAAAGGGCGGCACAACCGAGGCTGCGCTGCGTATATTTCGGGAAACAACCCTGCACGACGACATCATTGCGGGCGCCGATGCAGCATTTGAACGCGCCCGGGAATTGGGCAAATGAACCGTTCACATACTGCCTTGTGGCGAAGGTTGCAGTAATATTGGAATATCGTGTTGCGCCGGACCCGCTGTACCCAATATTGTTAATTTTCCATAAGCCCAAAATTTTCATTTGGTAAACGCCTGACAGTAGCTTACTTTCGGGTCATAGATAACTACCGTTTCACAGAACAAACATTCTCTTCAGCCTATGATGAACGAACTTGTACACACGCATATGACGAAAAACGTCATAACTCTTAACCCTGATAATACGCTTGCTGAAGCCAGAGACATCATGCTGAACAAACGAATCCACCACCTTCCCATCGTGGAGGGTAAAAAACTCGTGGGCATGGTGACTTCCTGGGATTTTTTCAAACTGGGCAAATCCGTGGATGAGTACCAGTCCATCAAGGTCAGCGAAGTCATGACCACCCGCATCGCTACGCTGGATCCCGACCAGCATCTTGGCGCAGTGGCGGAAGTATTGATGGAGCATTTGTTTCACGCAGTGCCCATTGTCAACGACAAACACGAGTTGCTGGGCATTGTCACCAGTACCGACATTATCCGTTACGAGCACCGCAAGGAATACCCTGCGAATCTGGACAAATTTGTGCCGGAGAACATGGTATAGCACCGGACCGGGCACCTGTACAGGGATCGTTCAAGGGGCATCATACCTTTGGGCGATCCTTTTTTTTGCCATTCGCCGCAAACCGCAACCAAATACCTGCCGGTATGTTATTTCCGGGCAAACCAATTAACACACTATGGCAGTCTACACCCTGCGGCGCACTCAGCGCCTGCCCATTACCCCGGAACAAGCCTGGGCGTTTTTTTCCTCGCCCATGAACCTGAAAGAAATTACCCCGCCCTACATGGGCTTTCACGTCACCTCCGACCCCGCTTTCCTGGCCAAAATGTATCCCGGACAGGTCATTACCTATACGGTGACGCCCCTGCTGGGTATCCCGCTGTTCTGGATGACCGAAATTACCCATGTTGAGGAAGGCCGGTACTTTGTCGACGAACAACGCGTGGGGCCTTACTCGATCTGGCACCACCAACATCATTTTACCGCGATTCCCGGCGGCGTGGAAATGACCGATCTGGTGCATTACAAAATACCGCTGGGGCTGCTCGGCGACCTGGCCAACAGCCTGTTCGTGCGCCGGCAACTCGAGGCGATCTTTTCTTTCCGCTGGAAGAAACTGGAGGAAATGTTTGGCACCATGCCGTGAAGAAGAGGAGGTTTCCCGCAGGAAACCCCTTTTGCACTAGTCCACAGGAGCCCCCACAAAGGGCATTGTCCGCCTAAAAATCAACCAGGTCAATCTCGAAGATCAACACCGTGTTTGGCGGAATCGATCCTGAACCTGCGGGGCCGTAACCCAGGACCGAAGGCAGGAAAAAAGTACCCTTGCCTCCGCGCTTCAGGAGCGGGATGCCTTCCTGCCAGCCCGGGATGAGGTTGGAAAGGAGAAAGGTGACGGTTTGGGTGCCGGAAGTCTGGTCGAACACAGAACCATCGAGCAGGTATCCTTTGTACCGCACAGTTACGTTGGATTGCAGCGACGGATGCCCGCCCGAACCCTCTTTCGTGATAATGTACCGCATACCCGACGCCGTGGAATCGGCTGTCAGGTTGTTGGCTTCCAGGTAGTCCTTAATGGCGGCAATATCCGCCTGTAGTTGTTCTTCCGGTGTAAGGCTGTCGTCTTTACAGGAAACGAATAGGAGACCGCAAACGGCCAGCAGTAGTGTAAGATAACGCATGTGTGTTTAAAAGTTTTGCGCGAAGGTAAGTTTGAAAACCGATTTACGGTCCCGAAAATCACCCGTGTGTGGTCGTCGCCTGTACCGGTATGGCTTTGCCGTCGGCGGCGTGCATTACCTCCTGCTGGTGCGCGATGCTTTCCTGGTGTACCGCCGATAAAAACTTTTCAATAAACGTCTCGTTCAAGCCGCGCTCCCGCCCCTGCGCGAAGCCTTTCTCCAGTATTTCGTTCCAGCGTGTCGTCTGCAGGATGGAAATATTGTTGCGCAATTTGTACCGGCCAATATCTTCCGCTACCCGCATCCGCCGGGCCAGCAGGTTGAGCAGGTCCAGATCGATCTCGTCGATCTTGTGGCGGAGGTTTTCAATATTTTCCAAAAACTCGATGTTATCCGTAGTCTCCCTGCGTACAACCAGCCGGCTTGCCAACTCGGCATATACGGACGGGGTGATCTGCTGTTTGGCGTCGCTCCATGCTTCGTCGGGCGTGGGATGCACTTCCGTCATCAGACCGTCGTAGTTCAGGTCGAGCGCTTGCTGGGCCACCTCCAGCAGGTCCTCCCGGTTGCCGCAGATATGCGAGTTGTCGCAGATGAGCGGTAGTCCGGGCATGCGGCGGCGCAATTCGATGGGTATTTCCCAGTAAGGGGCATTGCGGAATTTTGATTTGGCATATGCCGAAAAGCCGCGGTGTATGGCGCCTACCTGGGTCACGCCGGCATTCTGTATGCGTTCTATGGCGCCGATCCAGAGGTCCAGGTCGGGATTGACGGGGTTTTTAACCAACACCGGCACATCCACGCCGCGCAGGGCGTCGGCGATTTCCTGAACGGAAAAAGGATTTACCGTCGAACGGGCGCCGATCCACA
>CALMBD010000289.1 GCA_937861115.1 uncultured Bacteroidota bacterium
GATGCGGGCTTTCCATCTGAAACCGAGATGCGAAAAGCGCCGGAAGCGGGATTGGGTGATACAGCTATCGCCCAATCGCGGTGGCCCGGCGCAGTGACGCCTGACAGGAGCGACAAGGCGTTATAGGCATTGACCCGTCCGAAACCATAGTACTGATCCCAGCCGGGAGTATCTTCAGCGGGATTGCCCACCTGGTCTTCTGCGGTGCTTTCCAGGATATTTTTGATCTGCGCGGGTGTTCTGGAGGGGTCCTGGGCGAGCAACAGGGAAACGATGCCCGTCACATGCGGCGTCGCCTGGGAGGTGCCGCCCCAATAGGAATTGTAGTTGGAATTCGACTGATAGTTCAGGCCGTAAATATAGTTGCCCGGTGCAACGACAGATATGTGGTTGCCATAGTTGCTGCCGCTGGTGGCGCTCCAGAAAAACGGCGCGGTCCGGGTGTCGTCGGTATTGGTGGAGCCGACTGCGATCACGCCGGGAAAGCCCGCCGGATAATACGTGACGCCTGAATTGGTGTTCATCATGCATGCCACGACCACCACGCCGTTATTGACGGCGTAGTCGATAGCATTCTGGAGGGTGGTGGAGAATGAACTGCCCCCCATCGACATATTCACCACTTTGGCGCCGTTATCCGTCGCGTAATACAGGGCGTCGGACCACCAGGAGTAATAGCCGAGGTTATTGTTGTCGAGCCCTTTGAGTGCCATGAGTTTGCAATGCCAGTCTACTCCGGCATACCCGGCAGCGTTGTTGCCGTTGATACCGACGATGCCCCCCACATTGGTGCCGTGCCCGTAGTCGTCGGCCGGCAGGTTGTCGGCATTGGCAAAATCCCAGCCACGGGTGTCGTCGATAAAGCCGTTGGCATCGTCGTCGAGACCATTGCCGGGCACCTCGTCGCTGTTGACCCATATCCGGCCGGCAAATTCCGGGTGGTCGAGTTTCATGCCGCTGTCAAGGATAGCCACAACAATGTTGCTGTCGCCCTGCTCGATGTTCCACCCGTTTTCCATATCAATATCGGCGCCGGCGATGCCGGGCGACAGGGTGAATGTGCCGGTATTGTGCAGTCCCCATTGCCGGAAGTAATACTGATCGTTGGGCGTAATGCCCTGAACGCCACCACCGGAACCGATAAAATCCGGCTCGGCGTATTCGAGTTCGTCGGTATCGGTGTATGCTGCTATGACACGTTGAATGTCTGTTTCTTCCGGGAAGCGAATGACATAGATGGATTGCCCGGAGTGCCGGCCGAGCGCCTGTTTTTTGACACTCAGGGCATTGTGCATGGCCGAAACGGCATCTATCTTGTTGTTCCCGGTGATGTGCCGGTCATTCGAATTGACCGGCTCATGTTTGAATTTCAGAATGACCTGGTCTGTTTGTCCGGCGGTTTGCCCAAAGAGGGTTGTTGCGAATAGGATGAAAACGAGCAGAACAGTTTGATTTTTCATTGTCTTTCATTTTTTGAGTGGTGAAATGGTGGGACAATTTAGTGGTTTTGGCGGTACCTTTAGCGCACCCGAACCATTTTCCGTACGCCGCTGTTCGTCGCGGTTTCGAGTTTGTAGTACAACACACCCGGTGATCCGCTCAAGGCCTTGCCCGATACGGTCAGTTCATTGTACCCTTTCGGATAGTTTTCTTTTTGTCGCATCCATACCTTGCCTGTTTCGTCCAAAATCGTCAGGGTGGCTTCCGCAGCATCCGGCAGGTAAAAACCGATCGTCGTTTTGCTGTCGAAAGGGTTCGGCTGATTCTGGTAGAGTTCAAAATCCAGCCCGGAAACAGTGCTCGATGTGCCGCCGTTGAAACGCAGGGCGACATCGCTGTTGCGCGTCCTGGCCGGGGTTTCGGCAGATAAATATGCCTCGGCGCGAGTGATATGGCCTGATATGCTGAGCATTTGGCTGAGTTTGCCCGCCTGAGTGGCACGGAAGCGCACGGTAAATTGCTGTGCGCCGTTTATTGAGATCGTCAGTGCATGGGCAAATATCCCGAAGTTGCCGGCCTGTACCTGGTCGCTTTCCATGATATCGGCCACTTCAAGTCCGTCGAGGTTCAGCGTAAACTGGAAACCCTGTACTTTTTCCGCAGCGGTCATGGTCACATCGAGGAGTTCGCCCGCTTGCGCCTCCCGGTCGTCCACATCGAACAGCAGCGTTCCGGAACTTCGGTCGTCTGCTATCATCAGCGCGTTGGCCATGGCGGTGTTGTTTACATCGCCGACCTTGATCGCGACAAAATCGTCGTTGAGCTGGTCGCTTTGCACATCTGCCACGCTCTTCGTTTCCGGAAACTGTGTGGTGAACGGATTGGTGGATTGCGGGAATACAAAATCCTTGTCCACAAAGCGCCAGGAGGTATTATTGGGCAGTTCGCTGTAAATTCCCAGGATCAGTTTGCGTATTTCAACAATGTCGAAGGTCGTGATCGAATTCGATTTGTTGGCGTCCGCCGCGATCATCTTGTACGGACTGTCGAAGGGCTCCAGACCCAGAATATGCTTGGAGATCAAAACCAGGTCGAAGGTGGACACCCCGTTGAGCGGATTGTCGTCTTTTAACGGTGTCAGGGTATAGTCTGAGCCGAGCGGTACGGCGTCGGCAAAGATATACTGACCGGCATCGTCGCTCAGGTGGTTCAGATCAATCGCCGGACTACTGGTTGGGGTAATAGCCAGCAAATGCACGTTGGCATCTTCCAGGCCGTCACCTGCATCTGTTTTAAGCACGCCTGCCACGGTAATGTTGTCCGGGTTGTTGTTCGGATCACAATAGCTGTTGTTGTCGAGGATTTCAACTGTGGCCTGACAAAAATCGGCGTTTCCGGCTTTATCGCGTGCCCATAATTCCACTGTCTGCATACCCACCTCTGCACAGGTAAATATCACGCTGACCTGCGGTGAGCCGTCGGGATTGGCTGGGAAACCAACACCAGAGCCGGCAGGGCGCAAGGCAAAAACGAGTTGGTTGGGTCCGGCGATAGAGGCCGTGGGCGGCGTGCAGTTGTCCTGGCTGTACTGAAGAAAATCGGTGGCCCACAACTGTACCGTTTGAGAAGGCATGATATTGACACTGAGGCCGTTGTGGCAGACGATAGTAGGCGGCTTGCAGTCTTTGACCTCAAAGGTGTATTCGCAGGTGGATTCATTGCCGCAGCCGTCGGATATAATCCATTTGATCTTGTGTTTGCCGTGCGGAAGTTGTGGCGCAACGCCGGGGAGCCCCAATGGCAAATCAGGCGTCGGCATTTGAGCGAGTGTTTTCCAGTCCACGCTTGCGGTCAGTGTGTTGCCGCTTATGCTTTGATGCACAGCCCATCGGTACTTGTCGTCCTGTGCCACTGAGCGGCTGTCGAACACCAGCGAGGTGCCGCCAATGAAATTGGGCGCGTCGGCATTGTCGAAATTTATCTTGCCCGGCACGGGCGGGTTCTTGCTGTTAACAACCGTTTCCATAACGCCGTCGTTGTCCAGGTCGAGGAAAAGGAGAAACTCGGCGTTTATACCAGCCCCCGAGCAAAGGTCTGTTGCCGTTACGCTCAGTTCGACCGGAGCTTCGTTCAGGTCGTTTGTTTGGTGTACGGGATCGGTCCAGTCGGGCTGATTCCAAAGCCCCGTGTCGTTGCTCGTCGAATCGCAAAAATGGAGCGGTGTAGTCGGGCAGGCGATAATTTCGGGGTCCTGTGTATCCTGGACCTTGATGATCTGCTTGTACTCGTAACAATTGACGGCGGTATTCCAGTAGGTGCTGTAATCGGTAGCCTGCTGGTCGGTGGGTATGATCTTGGTCACCGTAGCCGTCCACGGCGCCGGTGTTCCGGGAGGAGATACGACGGGTCCCTGAAGATTAATTGCCGCGTTCGGGTTGGCACTGGGTGTCGGATTGGGTACCTGTATGCAGCCCGCCCCGGGAATAAAGGCACACCAGTTGATCACTTTCCAGGTGCGTTCGATCAGGTAACAGGCGTCGGGCACTACGTTCAGGATCTCGTCGTGGTGCGATACTGCAAGCAGTTCGCATTTTTCTCCGTAAAAAACAGGCTCTCCGTAAATGCCGCTTGAATCGCAGCCCGTAATAACCACATCGTCGGGAAAACGAATGGCAAAGTCGATGTTGTGGGTTACGACGATACGTTGGGAACACTGGCTGGTCTGCCCCTGGCAGTCGTATACCGTAAACGTACGCGAGAGGGTGCCGCGGTTGCACAGGGTGTCGAACTGCGCGTAATTGACCGAATGTGAAAGCCCCGGCTGGTTCTGGTATTTTTGAGCGGCATCGAGGCAACAGTTATCCTGCACGTCGGGCAACCCGTATGCGGCAAATGTGGGGTCAAAGTTTTCGCAGGAAACGGTCACGTCGCCGGGAGGCTGACAGCCGGGCTTTAGTTTGTCCTGCACTTCCACCTGCACCAGTGTTTCGTTAAACAGGGGCGCGCCGTTGGCGCCGAGGCTCAGGTTGCCCAGGGCATCGAGTTGGTAACAGCGCAGCGCAATCGTTTGAGTAGATCCTGCTTCGCAGCAGTAAAATTTGATGGAATCCGACTCGCCTGTCGCGCGTTCATACTCGCTTTTCAGGTCCGGAAAATTATCCTGGCAAGGCGGTGCGCCGTTCAGTTTGTTCAAACTTTCAACACAGGCTGAATAAGGCGGTACACGCCTGACGGTCAACCGGATAAAATTGCAATTGTCGTAGGAGCCCTGGTCAAAAATCGACGCCGGTACGGTGGTTACACCTGCAAACAGACCGTTGTTTGTATCCGTTTCGTAGCAGTCGCCCGGATCGTCGGCGTTGAGCGAGACAATCGTCAGGTTATGCCCCACCGCAACCGGTGCGGTGTAGTCGCGCACGGTAAGTTTGTAGGAACAGGTTTTGGCGTTGCCGCAGGCATCTTCCACCTTGTAGTAAATGTGGTGGGTACCAATGGGCAGACAAGTCGTTGTGCCGAAGGCTGCCAGGGTATCCGGGTCGGCTGTATTATTGCCGGGGAATGTGCCGAGCGTGCCGCCCACATTCGCTATCTGGGTAGTATCGCCGGAATACTGGTTGAACACGACTACTTTGGCGCTGAGGGCGGCGATGGTCGAGCAGGCGTCTTCCACCACCACATCAGGCAGATTGACCGTGGCGCAGCAGTTGTACAGATCGGTCGATACGGTCAGATTGGCCGGACAGGTCATGGCCGGCTCCTGCCGGTCAAGCACCTTGATCTGTTGCATGGACTGGATGGACTGTGCCGAGCAGGCGTCGACTACGGACCAGTTGCGGTTGATGGTATATGCGCCGGGGCAAACGTTAACGATGATGTCGGTATAGCTCCAGTTGACGGAGCATCCGTTCGACTGGCCGAATACGTGTGGGAAGCCTTGTTTACCCTGTGCCTCTATCCACGCGGGGGTGGGGTACGGGCTGCCGCAACCAAAGGCCGGTGCATCGACGTCGTTGAAGTTCGGCGGCAGCACCACATCATCAAAATCGGGGCGCATGAGTTTGATAACCTGCACGAATGTGCCGGTATTATTGCTGGCATCGGTTGCCGTCCAGGTCCGGTTGATGATAGCGGAAAGCCCCGAAGCGCAATCCTGGGTCGTTGTTTCATCTGAATAGGTCAGTGTAACGGTACTGCAGCCGTCGAGCAGGGGCGCGGCTACGACAAAACTGCTGGGCGATACCTGCATGATCTGCCCGGGCCAGGCCAGGTTGTTGGGGAATCCGGCCGAGAAAGTGGCATTGTATCGCAGGACCAGGGAAAGTTCCGTTACGGTAGAGACATCGCCGAAACCATTGAGATCGCGGACGCGCAACACCCAGTTGCCTGTAACGGGGCCGCCGTCGAATGTCGATAACAAGCCATTGCCGAAGGGGATTTTTGCCGTCTTGTTGGTGGTAAACTGGGTGCAATCGTTACCTGCGCCTCCTTCGTCGTCGAAGCGAACCCAGAGCGGGCCGTTGCACCCCGTCGCCTGGTTCCAGAGCATTACGACTTCCCCTTCCGGGTTTTCCAGTTCAATACGAAGGTTTTTTTCAAATGCGTCGCCGTTGATGCGGATATAGAGGTCCACATCTTCCACCTGTGCATCTGCAGGCGCCGTTACGGGGATCTGGAGTTGCAGGCTGTGAAAATCCGTCGCGTTTGCCGGCAAGGCGGTTGTGGTGGAAAATGCGCGCACGACGGAGGCGGGAGCGCTGAATGTGGGCGTCGTGTTGAAATTGCAGGGCAATTCTATCATCGGCCCAGTCATCATCGGCGGCAGTTTGTCTTCGACCAGCACATTTGCGAGACAGAAATTATTGTTGACCGGGTCCGTCACGCGTACGCCGTATGTCTTGCCGATGTCGGCGCTGTTGAGCACACCGGGCACCCAGGGTCCATCGTTGAAAGGCGGGATTTTGTCAATTTGCACCACGTAGGCGTCAAAACAGCGGTATGGTCCGCCAAACAGGATGTCGTCGGCCTGCAGGGTCGTCTGGCAATTGGGCCCCAGCGAAGCGTTTACCATGCTGGCGCAGATCAGTGTACTTGTTGTGCCATTGTAAGACTGGACAGTGACGGAAAAAGAGGCGGTGCCGATATTTCCTGACTGATCGGTACAACTGTACGTATTTACGGTTGTGCCGATCGGGAAGTCTGAACCGGAGGGCAGTCCGGCGATCTGCTGTGCCTGCGCGCGCGTGGTGGCGCATTTTACGTAGCCGTTGTACGCGCGCGACTGGCTGGTTTGTCCGAAGGGATAACCCACCGAGGCGCCGGGCGCCGAAGAAACTTGTAATGTCCCGTTGTCGAACTGCCGCTGAACGCCTCCGTTGATCCCGGTGCAACGCAGGGGCGCACCGTGGGTGCTGGTCAGATAAACGCCGTGCGACTCTCCGGGCGCCAGTATGATACTAAAACCTGTCAACGGTGTGCCTTCCTGATTGCCGGCAGATACGACATTGCGCAGTCCTGCGAAAGACCACGCAGCCGGATTGTTGGCAACTGCCTGCCAGCTTGCGGCGGCTTTGGTCAGGTATATTTCAATCGGCCATGCGCCTGCATCGAGTGCGGGGCCGAATTCCGTAACTACAATTGTTTCCGCGCTGATGTTTTTTATGTCGAACATCACCCCGGCGGCGCCATTGTTGAAGTCGAGCGGATGGTCCACGCGCAAGGTCTGGGCAAAGGTGCAGTTGTCGTATGCCGATACCGCATAGGTATAGGGCGCCGAGCAGTCACCCGGACCCAGGTTGAGTGTGACATTTGGAGGCAGGGTAACCGTAGGCGGCGTCTGGTCTTTTACCGTAACCAGTTGCGCGACGCCGGCGGACAATCCACCGCCGCAAGGCTCCACCAGTTGCCAGGAAATGACATTCAATCCGACCGGAACCCCGGTCAGGGTAATAAAAGGCGGGGCCGGATTGGGTACGGTGACTACCGGCCCGTCATTGAGTCGGTAGCGCAGTTCCAGCGCGAGGGAACAAGCGCCGGGCACAATGGTTGGCGGTACCGTTTGAACGATTGCTTCACAGGCGCCTGCCGGCGCCGTAACATTGAGTGCGCCCGGCGCCTGCAGCGAACACGCATTGCCCGGCACCTCAGAAACAATTGCCGTCCAGCCGCTTTTGCCTATGGTCAGATCGCTGTCAAATGCAAAAGTCAGCGCTCCCGACGCATTGGAAGCTGTCGCGCGTACCGTGTTGGGCGCAGCGTTATAAGGGGCCGTTGTGCCCTGCCAGCCGCCTGTGCCGCCGGAGAACGGATTGGGAAGCCCGAGGAGGGCCGTCGCACCCGAACTGATCTGCGGGGCGGCAGTAGAAGTGCCGTCGTAGACAAAAAGGGCGTCGAATCCCTCTTCGGTTTGGAAGGAGAGGAACTGCACCACCACCTTGTTGCCGGGTGTGGAAGGCTGGAAGGTGACGACCGATCCCGATCCGGCAGATGTACCGTATGGATTGCCTGCCCCGCCATCGTCGGAAAACGTGTAGGAACAGTTCGCAGGGGGCGAGAGGGTGAAGGTCACCGGCCCGCTGTTGATGGGCATGGGGATATTGGTTTGTGCTGTCAGCATGCCGGCCTTGGCCAACGCCAGACAACCCAGCCACAGGTAGCGGGGAAAAACTCGACTTTTCATGGATTAGCTGTGTTAATTTGTCAGTAAAACAAGCGCTTCGTCGTACAGGTCGTGCAACGTGGCTTCGGGCGTGAAGGTGTGTTCGTACAAACCGCCCAGCGATGCCGCCTCGGGTAATGCGGCTTCGATGGCTTCGGGTACCGGCATTTCATCGCGTACATCGCGCAAAATCGATTTGAAAAAAAGGATGCGCCGGGTAAGGTCGGTATGCGGCCCGGTGCCGGGGGTCAGGCTTGCCAGACCCGGCTCAATCTGATCCAGTTTATTCCGGACTTTTACCTGCGCCTGTGCGGGAGTGGACCAATTGACGGAGGGATCGTTTGCAGGGGCCTGCTGTAACTGCTGGGCCTGTAAAAGGCCACCCGACAACAACAGGACGGAGAAAACATAACACGAAAGCAGAAATTTCACGACGAGTGATTTTATGAAGAGTTCAGGTATCCTGTGCAACAGCGTACGTGGTTGCTACAGCTGTTTCAGCCTGGAATAAATCGAATACATAAAATCGGTCGATGGATTACTGCCTGGGCAAGGCGGTGGACAGGTAGCATATATTTTGCCGATTCAGCAGATATAAATCGGTGGGGGGGTATACCTCTATGGCAGTGTAAAGAACCGGCTTTTTTCACAATCAGGGTTGCCCCGGAGCCTGCGTTATTGTCAAAAATAGATTAATAGCAAAAATGTGACATTTATTCGTGGTCGATGCCTGCTATTCGGGCGCATCTGGATGAGCCAGAGTGAAAGGGATTTACATTGCACATATGCGTGTATCATAGTCGTTTGGCGCTTTGTCGATCCAAATATAGTTTTGGAAACAAAATACCATACGAAATTCGGGACGACTCGTGTAACCCCCCTTCGCCCCTGCAATAAGAGTTGGTCAATTACTCAGGGTCATTATATATGATACAGCCACATGTCGTATTGACGATATTGTAAATCCGTCGTACACACGTCAATGTCAGCCGGCAGGAAGCTAATCCGACTTATATGAATCGCCTGGCACTCATTCCATCCTCAGCATCTTTTTTGTCGCCGTATGCGTCGCCGTTTTCAGTTGGTAATACAACATGCCGGCGCCACTTGAAAGCGGTGCAAGCCTCACATTTACACTATTATAACCCTTTGAGTACATGTCTTTTCCGGTGAACAGCACCCTGCCTGTTTCGTCATACACCGTCAGCGTAGCCTCTCCCGCCTCAGGCAGGTTAAACGCGATAGTCGTTATGTCGGTAAACGGATTGGGTTTGTTCTGGTACAATTCGAATCCGGGGCCCGAAATGGCGCCGGTATTGAATCGAAGGGCAATGGCAAGGGTTGTTATTTCGCCCTGCGGGTACAAGGCAGCGGGTAAATATGCCTCGGCACGTGTGATTCGGCTCGATATACCGAGCATATCGCTCAGCCTGCCTGTTTTCGCCGCGCGGAATGTGATGGCAAACCTGCCGGCGCCGTTTTCTGCCGAAGCGGTGACGGCGTCCGGAAATACGGCGAAATTGTCTTTTGACATACCCGTTCCGGGCTGGATATCCACCACGTCAAGTCCATCGTGGTTCAGGGTAAACTGGTAGCCGAGCACCCTTTCTGAACTTTCAAAGCCCACAGTAAATGTTTCGCCACGCGTTATGTTGCGATCCTCGATATCGAAATGCAGGGTCCCGGCAGACCGGTCGTCGGGTACCAGCAGGCTGTCGGGCATGACGCTATTGTTGACGTCGCCGATCTTGATGCCGACAAAGTCCTCTTCCGGCATGTCCATTTGCACATTCATCCGGGAAATCGTTTCCGGAAATGTTGTCAGGAATGGATTGAAAGGATCGGGGAACACAAAATCCTTGTCCACGAAGCGCCAGGAAGTATTGGCCGGCAGTTCGTTGTAGATGCCGAGGATGAGCTTGCGCAGTTCAACCACGTCGAAAGTGGTGACCGCGTTGTTTTTATTGGCGTCGGCGGCGATGATCTTGTAGGGCGAATCGAGGGTGTCGAGGCCGAGGATGTGTTTGGAGATGAGGACGAGGTCAAAGGTCGAAACGCCGTTGAGCGGATTGTCGTTTTTAAGCGGCGTGAGGGTGTAGTCGCTTCCTGCGGGTAAACCAAACTCAAAAACGCCTTGCTGGTCGGTCAGGTCGGATAGACTGAGCGTTCCGGAACCCAGGGTTACCATAGCCGGTTCGACCGGCAGGCCCGTTTCCGTTTTAAGCGCTCCCGATATGGTCAGTGTGTCGGGTGCGGGGGAACATACGTCAGCAGTATCTGCCAGGGTGACGGTAAATGTACAGAAACTGGTGTTTCCGGCCAGGTCGCGTGCCCACAACTCACCGGTTTGCGGTCCCAGGTCGGCACAAGAATACAACAATGTGTCTACCGCCTGATCCGCCGAATCGAGCGGGAAACCGTTTCCGGAACCTGATTTGCGCAGGGAAAGCACGATCTGATTGGGACCGGTGGAAAATGGCGTAATGGGGGTACAATTGTCGACGACGTTGGTCAGTACATTGTTCACCGTCAATGCAATACCCTGAGCGGCCTGGATATTAATGGTTTGCCCCGAAACGCAACTGATCTCGGGCGCTTTTGTATCCTTTATCTCAAACTGATACGCACAGACGTCTTCATTGCCGCAGCGGTCACGGACCGTCCACTCGATGCGGTGTTTGCCGTAGGGCAGTTGGGCGTCGATGCCCGGCAGTCCGAAAATCGTGCCGGAGGGAGGCAGTTGGTTCAGGGTTTTCCATTGCACGGAGGCTGTGCGAACGGCGCCTGCGACAGATTCGTGCATGGCCCAGCGGTATATCTCGTTGGGCATCACTGGCCGGCCATCGAATATTTGAGGGGTGCCTCCTGCAAAATTGGGTGTGCTGTAGTTGTTGAAATTGACCGTGCCCGCAGCCGGCGGATTGAGGCTGCTGACCACCGTTTCCTGTGTATTGTCGCCATCGAGGTCGAGGTACAGCAAATAACTGATCTCAAGATCGGCGCCGGAGCAGGAATCGGAAGCGGTGATGCTGAGCGGGTTGCTGCCTTCGCAAAGGTCTTGCGAATTGATCGTGCTGTCCCACCAGTAGCTCTGGTTCCACAGCAACGGGTCATTTACTGTCGTGTCGCCAAAACTGGTCGCTGTCGGGCAGGTGATTTCAGGAGCGGTAGCGTCTATGATCTTGATGATCTGGGTGTACTGGTATGCATTGGCGCCGGGTGTCCAGAAACTCGAATAATCCGTTGGTGCAGGGTCGAGGGGGTCTATCTTGATCACCTCCGGCGCCCAGGGCGATGGTGTTCCAAAGGGAGAAAGGGTGGGCCCGGGCAGGTTCAGCGGGCTGTTGGGTGTCGGGTTTGGATTAGGGTTGGGAATATTGACTACAGATAGGGCAGTGTCGTAGGTGCAGGTATTGAAGATCAGCCAGGTACGCTCGATCTTCATGCAGGCATCGGGCACCACTTCGAAAACCTCATCTGTGTAGGTCGCGGCGAGTTGGCCGCAACCGTCATACAGGAACTCCGGTTCGCCGTAATTCCCCGAAGCGCTGCAAGTTGTTACAAGCACATCATCCGGGAACCGGATATAGTAGTCCTGCAAATAATTTATCGTAATCTGTTGGGTGCATTGCGACTCCTGTCCAGTTGCACTGAATACCTGGAAAATGCGGTGTATCGTCTTTTCAAAACAGGAGGTATCCGTAATGGAACTGGTAATAAAAACGGCAAACGAGTCGACTGCACAGGTTGGAACAAGGGCGCCGTAAGATTCATACGTCGGGTCGAGATCGTTGCAGTTGATCGATATATCCGGTGGCGCTTCGCACAGTGCCGGCAGGGTGTCGGTGATCACGACTTTCAACATGCAATCGCTGGATTGGCTAATGGCAAAACTGTCGGATACAGGCCCGTCAGGAATGGGGATATCGTACACCCGCAACACCAGATCGATGGTGTCGCCTGCATCGCTGCAGCAGAACAGCACCGCATCGTCGAACTGGTCGCCCGACAGGCAGTCAAGGTTTAATTCCGTCCTGCGGACCTTGTAGAATAACTGCTGCCCGCACGCAACATTGGAATTCAGGTCAAGCGTATCTGCTCCCAACGCATAGCTGCCGTTGGGCGACAACTCGGCGTAGAGGAAGGGGAAGCACATGGCGAGCGGTGCTGCGGTATCGGCAAGGGTTACCGGCATTTCGCAAATACCCGTATTGCCGCAACTGTCGGTTGCGACATAGGTTAATACAGTGGTATACACCGGAAAATCGCTGATGAGGGCAAAGGTGCCCGTGCTGTCGCCATTCGACAGAACACCCGGAAGCACATTATCTGTCCCGTCCGCCGACCAACGGGCTTCCACGGATACGATGGGGGAGCAATCGTCGCTCATCGAAACAGGCGGCAGTTGCAATTCTCCCACGCAGTTACCGCCCGGTACCATGACAAACAGACTCGAATCGCAGGAGACAGACGGCCCTTTTGTATCGAGGACGTCGATCCGCTGGGTTGCGTAGAGTGTGGTGCCGTCGCAAGTGCTTTGATACGACCAGATGCGGTAATAATTTTGCGAACCCGGGCAGGGTTTTACAATGGAGTCGTTGAAATCTACGTCAACCGAGCAGAGGGTGGTGAATATTTTTCCGGCAAATTCAATATAGGGGACGCCTGTATTGTCCAGCGAAACATCCGGATTACTGCAATCCAGCGTAACGTTTACCGGCGTAATGATATCGGAAAGCGGTAATTGAGCCAGGTGGATGTTCTGCACGCAACTGGACTCGTTGTCGCGCTCATCGGTGGCCGTCCAGCGCCGCCGAATGGTCTCGGTAAAACCGGTCAGGCAATCCTCCGCCGAATAGGTGTCGATAAAGTTCAGGGTGACCTGTCCGCCACAGGCATCGGGCGCTTGTGGAATGCCTGCTGTAAGACCAAGACTGTCCTTCAAATATGCCGGGGTAGTGTTGAGTACGGCACAGGGAATGGTAATGTCTGTACAACTCAGCACCGGCGGGATGGAGTCTTTGGCCGTCACATTTCCGAAACAGCTGTTCCCGGTGGCGGGATCAATGATCCGGTACATATAGACCTTGTCGAGGTCATCCGGCGAAAATGCCGGATTAACCCAGGGGCCGTTGCCGAATGGCGCAACCTTGTCCAGTTCAACGGTATAGAAATCCAGGCAGCCAAAGGGAGCAATCAACGCCTGCCCTGCCTTTAATTCGGCCATACAGTTTTGATCCATATAGACCTTGACCTGGTCCTCGCATTGAAGAGGTGCGGCCTTGAAATGCTGAACCGTTACCGTAAAGGAACAGGTGGCGGTATTGCCGGCCAGGTCTGTGACCAGGAACGAATTGACCGTGGCGCCAATCTGAAAGAAACTTCCGGAGGCCAGACCGCTGAGCTGGATCAGAATGGGGTTGGGCTGGTCGTCGCCGAAGTTGACCATGTAGTCGTACTGGACTTCGCACAGCCCCGGATCGGCCGTTACAGTATCGCTCGGCGGACATTCGATGGTAGGAGGTATGGTGTCGGCGACAAGGGTGTAATACGCTGCCGGAGCAGCCGTAAAAAAAGGCGGAAGTTCCGCTCCTTTGGCGTTTGCGCTCAGGAACAAAAACAGGAGTAGTAATCGGCTCATACGGTATAACAAAGCGTAAAAGAACTGTTGCGTTTTTCTGTTCGGAAATAACCGCGAAAACTACGCCGAGTTTTGTGTAAAGACAATTTAATAGACGAAAAAAGGAATTTTGTGAGCGGTAGGCCTCCGTTTCCGGTAACGTGTAATAACCTAAATTCGATGGTCATGCAATTTGAATTCTTTGACTGGCCATATTTTGTGGGTATATCAAAGGAAATAAACCTGAACAGTGTGCCCTTAGTGGTAGCGCATGGATAATGTTTACCGGTCTTCCGCGGAAAACCGGCAAACATTATCCATGTGCCACCATTTGGCAAGTACTATATGATATATACTCAAAAAACTAATTACCGGCAGGAGAAACCGGCTCCTCCACAACCTATTCCCGCACCATTCGTCCAACAGCGCTTTCTTTCGGCGATTGTAATTGATAGTACAATACCCCTTTAGCATTTCCGATCATGTTTCGATCGAGCAGGATAGTGTTGTCGCCGGAAGGGTAATTGCCCGTTTTGCTGTACAGTAAACGTCCGGTAGGGTCGAACACAGAAAATGTAGCGGTAGTCGCTTCCGGAAGGTAAAAAGAAACAAGCGTGCTCCCGTCGAAAGGATTGGGCCGGTTTTGATACAGTTCGAATGCTTTTTTGAAGAATCCGGATTGGTCGAAACGGAGCGCAATATCGAGTTTGGTTACGGCAGCATCTGATGTGTTGCCGGCAGGCCTGTAGGCCTCGGCACGGGTGATCCGGCTGGAAATGGCGATCATGTCGCCTAGTCGACCCGCTTTTTTGGCGCGGAAAACAAGTGCAAAACCGCCGGAACCGGTTTCCACGGAACACGTGACCGCATTCGGAAAAACGCCGAAATTGGCGGCAGACAG
>CALMBD010000290.1 GCA_937861115.1 uncultured Bacteroidota bacterium
GATTAAATAACAGTCACTAAGCCTGGGAACAACCCTGAAACCGGAAACAAACACTCCATTTTAACACAAAAAAAATTTAATAGCCTGTAATCCTGAACTCTGCCGCAGACTGGTTTTTCCGGAAGTATCAAACCGTGTAAAGGCAAAAAATGACAGGCAATTAATTGACTATCCGCATGAAAAAACAACCCGGCCATCGGCAATACAACATCTCGGAAGCCGATCTGTATATCACCTGTTCTGAGGCTATCAGGGCAGCCCACCGCGATCTAGATTTTTTTACCCAGTACGGCTACGGCCTCGATCGGCTCAAAGCCTTTAAGGCCATGTGCGATCAGTTTCAGAGTATTCCGGGCGACGACGAACTGGTCGGCGACCAGATGATCTGTACGGAGAAAAAGAATCAGGCCGGTGAAAAACTCAAAACGGCCATACGCTCGTTGATGACCCGGGTTGCGATGAAATACCACGACCGAACGGGACGCTACCGCAAATTCGGCACGGCCAAACTCGGCGATATGAGCGATCCGCAACTCTTGTTTTGCGGACGCAGGGTGGCGCGTGTGGCGCGCAATCAGATCGACTTTCTGGCCGATACGGGTATCAATGAAAATCAAATCCAGCGTGTACTCGACGCCTGTGCCGCGTTTGAAAATGCACTGAATATCCAGCAGGACAAACTACACGATCGCGACATCGGTGTGGAGCGCCGCATGGATGCCGGCAACAAACTATACCAGGAATTGGTGGTACTGGCCAATATCGGAAAGGATATCTGGGTCGAACGCGACCGCGTAAAATACGACCAATATTGCCTGTACGAAAGCAACGCCGATCAGAAGCGCGCCCTGCGCGAGCGCAAAAAAGCGGAATCAGCAGGTATGTCACCTTCCTGATTCCGCTTCGAACATACACTATTCTATGACTTTCTAATGGACAAGCCTTATTAGTGTCCGCCCATAAAAATATGGTTTTCAATATAATACGCGACCATGCCTGACAGATACCCGATCAGGGCATAGGGGGAAATGCGCCGCATATACCACAGAAAATCAATTTTAAGGATGCCCATCGACGCTACCCCTGCCGCTGATCCGATAATGAGAATACTGCCGCCTGTACCGGCGCAATATGCCAGCAACTCCCAGAATTCATGATCCGGAGGGAAGTCAGTCATCTCATACATACCCATGCAGGCTGCCACGAGCGGAACGTTGTCCACAATAGAGGAAAGTACGCCTATCATACCATTGATGGCGTAAATACTGCCGAATGTCTGGTCAAGCAACTCGGCCATGTGATCCAGGTGTCCCGAAGACTCAAGCGAACCCACTGCCAGCAGGATACCCAGGAAAAACAAAATACTGGGTGTATCGATACGGTGTAGCATAGCCGCCACCGAGAATTCCCGACGCAGATCAGGCTCTTTGCCCCGGTGCAGCAATTCGGTAACATACCACAACACACCGACGGCCAGCAATACACCCATATAGGGCGGCATGTGTGTGACGGTTTTAAATACCGGGACCGATAACAAGGCCGCGCCGCCAAGTATAAAAAGCAGGTTCTGCTCGAATGGGGTGGTGATGCGTTCCGATTGTATATCGCCTTCCGACAATTTTTCCAACTCGGCCTTGTCGCGCCCTAAAAAATAGGATACTGCGATAAGGGGCACCAAAAGACTAATAAAGGAGGCCAAAAACGTCTCTTTAATAATGTTAAGGGTAGTCACCTGCCCTCCGATCCAGAGCATAATCGTCGTTACGTCGCCGATGGGCGACCACGCGCCGCCTGAATTGGCGGCAATGATGACGAAGCCGCCGAAGAGCCACATGTTATCCTGTTTCTTGATAATCCGCCGCAGCAATGCACACATGATAATGGACGTGGTCATGTTGTCCAGTCCGGCCGAAAGGAAAAAGGTGACCCAGGAAATGATCCACAACAACTTGACACGGTTGGAAGTGGTGATACGGTCTGTAATGGCGCGAAAACCGTCATGTACGTCGACCAGTTCTACGATCGTCATGGCGCCAAGCAGGAAGAACAATATTTCTGCAATTTTACCCAGGTGTTCGAAAAGGGAATGTTCGAGATAGGCCCGGGTATCGGTATGCGTACTGACCACTTCGCTGTAAACTGGCATACTCTCCATTCCAAAAGTCAGGACGATCCAGCAAAGCGCTCCGGTAATAAGGGCAGATGCAGCTTTATCGATTTTCAGGGGGTGTTCGAGTGCGATCAGTATGTATCCGCAGACAAATACTGTTACAAGCAGGAGAGCCATAGGTGTCGGGCTGTGCGCAAGGCAGGTGGTTGAGAATTAGGTGGTACAGGGCCTTCCGGGGCAATCTGCGACAAGTCAGGTGCCGCTAATGTATTGTTCCAGAAAGTTGATATGCTCCTTTTGTTCGCGCATGATTGCTGTTACAACGTCGCCGATACTGATCATACCCTTTACCCTTCCGTCATCAACCACAGGCAGGTGCCGGATACGTTTGTCGGAAAACAACTCCATGCAGTCCTCAATATCCATGTCCGAAGTAACCGTGAATACATTGGCGGTCATTACTTCCGACACCGGGGTGCTTTTGGCTTTACGCCCTTGCCGGATTCCCTTCCTGGCATAATCGCGCTCGGAAAAAATACCGACCAGTTCCTCTCCATCCATAACCATCAGCGCCCCAATGTTCCCACTGGCCATCAGGTCAAGTGCGTCGATAACCATGTGGTTAGGAGTCAGGCTCCATATCTGATTGATTGATTTACGCTCCAGCAGTTTTTTTACGGAAATCATAAAAGATAATGGAATTTTAGTGAAACAAAAAAGAGGCACCGGCCATTCGGCCAAATTTGCCATGTGGCTGGCTAAGGTATGGCTTGCACCAAAAAAAACAAAATTTTTGATGGAAATATATCCCGGTTATGAGCGTTAAATAATCTGCCGTTAACTTTGCCTGAACAAATCCTTTCTTATGCTTCCTGTACTCATCCTTTCAGTCGCTCTGGTGCTCATTGCCTTTTTCATGTTCAGCCTTCGCCTCCTGTTTGTAAAGGGTGGGGAGTTCAGGGGTTCCTGTGCAGGCAACAGTCCTTTTCTGCAAAAAGAAGGCGCGGTCTGCGGCGTTTGTGGCCGAAAACCGGGTGAGGCGTGCGGTAAGGAAGAGGAGTAGGCAGTAACACAATAGAGGTCGAACCCCTACTTGCTCAGGGGGAAGCCGGGGGAATATTGAACCTGTAAGCGGCCGTTGTCATCCTCATAGATACAGTACCATTCCAACCCTTTATTTCTGGCAATTTCCGGCACCTTTTCCATACCGAGGACCAGGAACGCCGTGGCGTATGCATCGGCGGTTGTGCAATCCCCGGCCAGCACAGATACGCTGAGCAGGTTGTGGGTGATCGGGAATCCGGTGGCCGGGTCAATAGCATGACTGAAGCGTCTGCCGTCGCGCACCACAAACTTGCGGTAACTGCCCGAGGTAGCCAGTGATTTGTTGTCGAGGGCAACTGTCGCCTGCAATACCCTGCCTTCCGATTCATTGGCCAGCGGCTTGTCAATTCCGATATTCCAAACCGTGTTCCGCTCCGTAATACCTGCGGTCCGCACTTCGCCCCCTACTTCTACCATATAATCCCGGACGCCGTTTCGCATCAGAAAACCGGCAATCAGGTCGACGGTGTAGCCCTGTGCAATTGCGTTGAAATCGATTTCCATCCGCGGGTCGGGCTTTACCAGCCAGCCATTTTCAAAAATAACCTTTTGATATCCTACCAATTGAAGCAAACTGTCGACCTGCATCGAATCGGGCGGAGGCAGGTCTTTTTTAATGCTGAACCCCCAGGCCTTTACCAGCGGCCCCACCGTCACGTCGAATGCGCCGCCCGTAGCTTCCGATACTTCCCTGGCCTTTGTAAATACGGCTGAAAAGTGTTCGTCGGCGCGGACACCGGGCTCGTTTCGATTCAGCCTGCTGATAATGGAACTCTCGTCCCACAGCGACATGCTCTTGTCTATCAGCCGGAACAGGCTGTCAACCTGCAGTGAAAAGTCGCGTCTCAGCGAATCGCGGTAGACAATACTGAAGGTGGTTCCCTGCGCATTGCCTTCCAGCCGCGTGTATGCAGACGGTTTTCCACAATACAGAAGAAGTGACACCTGCAACCCAAGTGTCACTCCCAGCCATATTTTTTTGTTAACTTCCGAAATCATCGAATGCTACGTTTTCTTCGGGCACGCCGAGGTTGTCGAGCATATTCTGCACCGCAGACAGCATCAGTGGCGGACCGCAGAGATAGTACTCTACCTCTTCCGGTTCCGGGTGCTTGCTCAGGTATTCCTTGAGTACCACGCTGTGAATAAAACCTGTATAACCGGTCCAGTTATCTTCCGGCAAGGGTTCGGACAGGGCTATTTGAAAACGAAAATTGGGAAAATCGCGCTCAATTGCCCTGAAGTCTTCCTCATAAAATATTTCCCGCATGCTGCGCGCGCCGTACCAGTACGACACCTTCCGCCCTGTTTTTAACGTGTGGAACAAGTGAAAAATATGCGAACGCAAGGGCGCCATACCCGCTCCACCGCCGATGTACACCATTTCCCGGTCTGTATTCTTGATGTGAAATTCGCCGTACGGCCCGCTGATCACCACCTTGTCGCCCGGCTTGCGCGAGAAAACATAGGACGAGCAATAGCCCGGCGGCACATCGGCCCAGCCGTTTTTCTGGCGATCCCAGGGAGGCGTGGCAATCCGGATGTTCAGCATCATCTTGTTGCCCTCTGCCGGATGGTTAGCCATGGAGTAGGCGCGGAAAAGCGGTTCTTCCACCACCGTTTTCAGGTCCCATATTTTAAACTTGTCGTAATCATCCCTGAATTTGACCGGGATGTTATACAAGTCGGTTTTAAAATCGATGGTCGTCTCCGGTACGTCTACCTGGATATAATCGCCGGAGCGAAACTGCAGTGTTTCACCCGGTGGCAGTGACACCACAAATTCTTTAATAAAGGTGGAGACGTTCTCATTGGAGATTACTTCACACTCCCATTTTTTTACCCCGAACACTTCATCAGGGATACGTATTTCCATGTCTTCCTTGACCTTGACCTGGCAGGCAAGCCGAAGGTTTTCCTGCACCTCCCGGCGGTTGAGGTGATTGGTCTCGGTCGGCAATACATCGCCGCCGCCGCTGTACACCTGACACTTGCACATCGCACAGGTGCCGCCGCCGCCGCAGGCAGAAGCCAGAAAGAGGTTGTTCGACGACAGGGTCGTGAGCAAGGTACCGCCGGGTTTTACGACGAGCGGCTTGTCCTCATTTCCATTGATAATGATCGCGACATCCTTTTGAGGCAGCAGCCTGTCTTTGGCTGTCAGGATCAGAAAGGTCAGCAACAAAAGGACGAGGACAAAAACGACAGTGCCGGAAGTGATAAGTGGAAGCATAAGCAAGGACAAATGGCAGTGACAGTTAGCAGTAGCGGTGGACAATAGCGATGTCTAAAGTTGTATTCCCGAAAAACTCAAAAACGCCATACCCATCAGTCCGGTGATGATCATGGCAATACCCAGTCCCTGTAGGGGTTCGGGTATCCTCGAATAGCGCAATCGCTCGCGAATGGCTGCCAGCAGCACAATGGCCAGGAAAAATCCGATGCCGGCGCCAACGGAGAACACCGCCGTTTCGGCAAAATTATATTCCCGCTCCTGCATGAACAGGGAAGCGCCCAGAATCGAACAGTTCACTGTAATAAGCGGCAGGAAAATTCCAAGTGCGTTGTAGAGCGTCGGCGTAAACTTTTCCACCACCATTTCCACCAGTTGTACGGCGCCTGCGATCGTGGAGATAAACAGGATGAACCCAAGGAAGGTCAGGTCGACCGTCGCCAGCGAGGGATGTACCCAACTCAGCGCGCCTTCCTTGAGCATATAGGTCAGGATCAGATAGTTGAGCGGCGTGGTGAGGATCATCACGAAAATGACTGCCAGGCCGAGACCGAACGCCGTTTTCACTTTCTTGGACACCGCCAGAAACGAACACATTCCGAGAAAAAACGCGAAAATCACGTTCTCAACGAAGATGGATTTGATGAGTATATTAAGCAGATGTTCCATAATTGCTGAATGTTGACTTTGATGTGGTTGTCATTTCGTCATTCGTGACGACCATCACGACGCGTTGATCAATTTCCGGTTCCTGCCACGCTGCCACCAGATGTATATCCCTATAATGAACAGGGCGGCCGGGGGCAGTACCATGAGACCATTGTTGACGTAACCCATCTCGTAGGCCCACTGCGGCACTATTTTATACCCCAGCAGGGAGCCGGCGCCGAGCAACTCGCGAAAAATGGACACCACGACGAGTATGATGCCGTATCCAAGTCCGTTGCCAACGCCGTCGAGGAACGAGGGCCAGGGCTTCTGGGCCATGGCAAAGGCCTCCAGTCGTCCCATGACGATACAATTGGTAATGATAAGACCGACGAACACCGACAGTTTCTTGCTGATGTCGTACATATAGGCCTTCAGCAACTGATCGACCAGCGTGACCAGCAGGGCCACGACGACCAACTGTACGATCATTCGTATCCGGCTGGGTATGCTGTCCCGGATAAGCGCGATGATAAGGTTGGAAAAGGCTGTAACAAACATCACCCCGACGGCCATGATCAGTGCAGGCTTTACCTGCACCGTCACCGCCAGCGCCGAGCAAATACCCAGTATCTGCACGGTGATGGGATTGTTGTCGTCAAGCGGGTCGCGCAATACCTTGCGGTTCTTTTTAGAGAACAGCGGTTCGCGTTTGACCTCGGGTTTGGATGGGGCGGTTGCGGTTTCGACGCTCATATTCGTTGCGTTTATTTATCTTTTCGGTTCAATGAACACCTGATGCTGTTTTTACTTTTTCAAAATACCCTAAATACGGCTCCACACATACCCGCAGCATTTTGTCCGTTCCGGTCGAGGTGATCGTACCGCCGGAAATGGCATCAACCCGATGCTCCGGCCCTACGTCTATTTTAGCCGTCTTTTTTACGACGCGCACGGAGACGAAGTTGTTGTTTTCACCCATGATTTTTTTGCCCCTGAATTGCTCCTGGAAGGGCTTCTCCGCAATTTCGGCGCCCAGACCCGGCGTTTCGGATTTGTGGTCGAAAAAAGCGCCGTACACCGTGTTAAAATCCTCCGCGATGCTGATATAACCCCAAATCGGCCCCCACAGTCCTACCCCCTGCATGGGAATAATGTAGTTTTTCTTGCCACTCTCGTCCGTGTACACGTACAACGGCAGGCGGCGCTGTTCAAGCGGCTTTGCGATTTCGTCCTTGACCTTCACCGCATCGGTGGATACGTCCGCAAGTTCCTCGCCCTTGCTGTTCACGACCAGTTCCTTTACGCGTTCTGCATAGGTCTGCTCTATTGCCTTCCGGTCAGCCGCCGTGATACGCACAGACCGAAGGATGCTGGTCTTTTTATCCAGTGCAACGTTCGCTTCCTGAGCCGGTTTCAGCCCCTCGGAGGCGAAAGCCAGCAGAACGGCCGTAATGACGGAAATGACCGCAGCGTAAATAAAGGTATATCGATTGCTATGCACTTTTTTTAATGATGAATGATGAATGATGAATGATGAATTTCAGTCGGCACTTCCCTTCCCGCTATCCCATTCCTCCCCTGACACCAACACTTAACACTTAACACTTAACCCTTAGCACTTACCCTCATGCGCCTGCTGATGTGCCGTTCGACGACGATATGGTCAATCAATGGCGCAAAAACGTTCATCAGCAGTATACTCAGCATCACGCCTTCCGGATATGCAGGATTGAACACGCGCAGCACAACGGTGAAGGCGCCGATGAGCAGTCCGTATATCCATTTGCCGGTCTCGGTCTGCGCGGCACTCACCGGATCGGTCGCCATATATACTGCGCCGAAGGCAAAGCCGCCCATCAGCCAGTGGTAATACGCGGGCGTATGCATGGCGTGGGTGGGCACATCAGCCGGTGCGACGAGGTTCAGGAAGGCGCCCATCAACCAGGCGCCTGCAAAACAGGAAACGATGATCTGCCAACTACCGATACCTGTTGCGATAAGGATAAACGCGCCGATCAGGCACGCAGCCACACTCGTTTCCCCGATACTGCCCTGCTCGAATCCCCAGAACATATTGGCCGCAGAAGGCAGGTGTGTATAGTTGGCATCGAAAGTTACCAGGTTGGTAGCGCCGGAATAGCCGTCTATAAGGGCATGCCCGGCCTCGGGGGAGAGATCGGTCCATATATCGCCCGACATAAAGGCCGGGAAGGCGAAAAACAGGAATGCCCGCGCCAGCAGCGCAGGATTCATGAAGTTCATGCCAGTACCTCCAAATATCTCTTTGCCCAGGAGGGTGCAAAAAATGGCGGCCAGGCCAACCATCCACAAGGGAATGGTGACCGGCAGGGTAAGCGGGATAAGCAATCCGGTCACCAGATATCCTTCACTGATGGGATGGCCTTTGGTAATGGCAAATACAAACTCCACACCGAGGCCCACCGCATAGGACACGATAATGATCGGCAGTACTTTCCAGAGGCCAAACATGAAACTGTCCATCATCGACACCTCCATGCCGAATGCCCGGTAGTGCTGGTGCCCGACGTTCCACATGCCGAACAGCAAGGTAGGCACCAGGGCTATGATGACGGTGACCATTGTGCGTTTCAGGTCAATGGCGTCGCGCACATGCACACCGTTCTTCGTCGTTTCGGCAGGCACGAACAGGAAGGTTTCCAATGCGTCGAAAGCCGGGTGAAGTTTTTCAAACCTCCCGCCTTTCACAAAGTGCGGCTTTACTGAATCAACAAGTCGTCGTAATGGTTTCACGATATTCTGACATTATACTGTTTAAACGTTGCGCGGCAGGTGGCCGGTTTTACCGGGCCACATACCGGTTACCCTTCTTCCCTGATATATTTCAGGCCTTCAGATATGATCTGCTGCACATCGATCTTCGAGGTACACACAAACTCACACAAGGCAAAATCCTCCTCCGACACTTCATAGATACCAAGCGCTTCCATGCGTTCGATATCCCTTGCCAGAATGGCCTTTAGCAAAAATACAGGGTAGATATTCATTGGAAGCACCTTGTCGTATTGTCCTGTCATGACGAACGCGCGTTCTTCACCATGCATATTCGTATCGAGTTCGTAACTGCGTTTGGGGAACAGCCAGGAGAAGTAGGTGCGGGAAAGACTGAGTTTTTGAAGTCCCGGCAACAGCCATCCGAGAAACTCGGGCTGGTCGCCTTCGGGGATGACGGTGATCTGGTTTTCGTAAAAGGAAAGAAAATCGCCCGCCGAAGTGGTTTTACCGGTAAGTACATTTCCCTGGATGAGGCGGCAGTGCTCCGAAAGAAGCCTGCCGCCGGTAATGTCGCCGATGTGCTGGCCGGTCATTACCCGGTAATACTGCGGCTTGTCGACGCAACTTCCCGCCAGCGCCACGATCCGGTCGGCCCGGTACCGGCCTTCCCGGAAGAGTCTGCCGATAATGAGCAGGTCCTGCAGGTGCACATACCAGACGGTCTCTCCTTTCTGAAGCGGGCTGACATGATGTATTTGTATGCCGACATTGCCGGCAGGGTGCGGTCCCTGAAAAAAATGGTGGCTGGCCACCGGTGTGCCCGGAAAATCGCCTTCCGACTGCCCCGGCCTGAGTCCGAAAGACACCTTGCCGTTGGCCAGTATTTGAAGAACCTGGATACCAGTATGCAGGTTGTCGATCTCAAAGTCCTTGATAAAATCCAGATCGGGAGCAAGCGGCGCAGAATCGAAACAGGAAACAAAGATGGCCTTTGGCAGGTCTTTGGGGTCGGCAATAAGCGAATACGGCCGCTGCCGGATATATCCCCAGCAACCGCTTTCGAGCAGCCGCTCGATGGCATCTTCACGCGACAGCGCGGACAAATCCGTTTTGGGAAACGCTACATAGCGGGTACCTTTTTTGTCAGGCAAAATCCGCACCTCCATGATGCGCCGTTTTTCACCTCGTACGATATCGGCGATTTCGCCGCTAACAGGCGACGCAAACTTGAGGTCGGGACGATTCTTGTCAAAAAAAATAGCCTGGCCTGCCAAAACCTCATCACCCGGCTCCACCAGCATCTTGGGAGTTACCGTATCAAAGTCCGGAGGTTTCACGGCGACCACATCTGAAACGGGAAGGTCGGCAATTGTCTTTTCGGCAATGCCCCTGAGTTTGATATCGTAGCCTTTTCGAATAGTAAAATGTTTGCCCATGTAGCGTGTAACAATTCTTTTCCTGTCGGGCAAAAGAAAGGCATTTTGTTTTGATGGCAAAGCCTTTCACGCAAAAGAATTTCGAAAACTTCGACCTGTACTCCTCAGGTACGCTACGCGACTTCAATTCAGAAATACGGCCATTTTATCCACTCCGCGAATCTGCACATCGATATCTTCGAGCAGGGTGGTGGCCAGTGAAAGTCCCACATAATCGGCTTTAACCGGGAATGATTTGTGTTTGCGATCGACCAGCACTGCCACTTCGATTTTTTTGGGGATAGCCTTCAGCAATGGCTGCACCGCGTAAAAGATCGTGCGGCCGGTATTGGCCACGTCGTCCACGACGATTACCGGCTTTCCGCGCAGGGCGTCTGCCTCCATTTCAACGACCGGCTCGTACTCGACGGGATTTGCCGGGTTCAGCCGAATCCGGGTAAGGGTAATTTTCAGGTTTGCCGGCGCAATCGGAAGCAGTTCATCCAGAAGGTACTGTGCGAATCCCATCCCGTTGTTGTTGAGTCCGGCGAGCACAATCTCCGGTTCTCCGTAGTTGCGCTCCAGTATTTCAATGGCAATTCGCCTGATTTTTTGGCGGATCTGCCGGTCGTCGAGTATCTGCATAATGATCGGGTTGAAATTCGATTGCAAAAGTCAGTCGCCAACACCGTATTTTTAGCCCGAAAATCAAAAAAAATGATCCAAACGCTCCTTTTTATCCTTGTGCTGGGTGTTACGGGATGGTATGCCTGGAAAGGTTACGGCCGTGTATGGCGGAATATTCAGCTCGGCAAGCCCGAGAATGTAACGGGCGACCGCGCGGAACGCTGGCGCAATGTATTGCTGGTCGCGCTGGGCCAGCAAAAAATGTTCAAGAACTGGATCCCTGCCGTGCTGCACCTGTTCATCTATCTCGCCTTTGTGGTGACACAGGTCGAACTGATCGAGATATTTATCGATGGCCTTTCCGGGTCGCACCGCTTTTTCGCACCGGCACTAGGGGGATTCTACACCTTTGTCATCAGCTTTATCGAGATACTGTCGGCGCTTGCTTTCGTGGCCACCGTTGTTTTCCTGGCCCGCAGAAACCTGCTGCGCCTGCCCCGCTTCTGGAAGGCCGAAATGAAGGGCTGGCCATTTCGCGACGCCAACCTGATCCTGCTCGGCGAGATCATCCTCATCATAGGTATTTTCAGCATGAACGGCGCCGACAAGGTGCTCCAGTCGCGCGGACTGGAACATTATCACACCACCGGCGCTTTTGCCATGAGCAGCTGGCTGGGGCCGGCCCTGTTCGGCCATATGGGCGACAGCGCCCTCGTCGCCGTGGAGCGCTTTGGCTGGTGGTTGCACGCGCTCACTGTTTTCGGTTTTATCTGCTACCTACCCTACTCCAAACACCTGCACATTTTGCTGGCATTCCCCAATACATGGTACGCCCGGCTGGCGCCCAAAGGTGAAATGGAGAACATGCCGGAAATACAAAAAGAAGTGCGCATCATGATGGGCCTTGACCAGCCCGACGAAAATACTTCTGCCGATCTGCCGGAATTCGGCGCCAACGACGTATTCTCGCTGAGCCGGCTCAATATCCTCCAGGCCTACTCCTGTACCGAATGCGGCCGCTGTACGGCCGCCTGTCCGGCCAATCTGACGGGCAAAAAACTTTCTCCCCGCAAGGTGATGATGGACGTGCGCGACCGGGCGGATGAAGTGGGCCTGAAAATAGAAACAGAGAAAACCGAACCCGGCAACTATAACGACGGCAAAAGCCTGTTCGACCGGATAACGCCCGAGGAACTGCACGCCTGCACTACCTGCAACGCCTGTGTGGAAGCCTGTCCGGTGCTCATCAACCCGCTCGATATTATCCTCAAGATGCGGCGGTATGAAATACTTACCCTTTCGGCCGGGCCGGGCGACTGGCTGCCCATGTTCAACGCTATCGAGAACAACGGCGCTGCATGGGCCATGAGCGAGGGACGGGATGCGTGGAAACAATGAAGCAATGTAACAATATATCAATCCAGCAATGACGGTAAAAACAACAGCAGAATACCAATCTGAAGGTCGCACGCCCGAAATACTATTCTGGGTCGGCTGCGCAGGTAGTTTTGATGCGCGCGCGCAGAAGGTGACCCGTGCCCTGTGTGAAATATTGAACCATGCCGGCGTCGAATTTGCCATTCTGGGCAACGAAGAACGCTGTACAGGCGACCCCGCGCGCCGCGCCGGCAATGAATTTCTGTTCCAGATGACGGCAGCCATGAACATCGAAACGCTGAACATGTACGGCGTCAAAAAGATTGTCACGGCATGTCCGCATTGTTTTAACACCCTTAAAAATGAATACCCTGCATTGGGCGGACATTACGAGGTAATTCACCATACCCAACTCCTGAATGAACTGATTACTTCGGGCAAACTGAAGATGAAAGAAGGCGGTGCGTTTAAAGGGAAACGCATCACCTACCACGATTCGTGCTACCTGGGCCGCGCCAACAGCGTTTATGAGGCCCCCAGAGCGCTGCTCGAAGCCCTCGACGTCGATCTGGTAGAGATGAAGCGCTCGCGCAAAAACGGCCTGTGCTGCGGCGCCGGCGGCGCTCAGATGTGGAAGGAGGACGAGCCGGGGGATAAGCGAATCAATATTGAACGCGTGGAAGAAGCGCTCGAAACCAACCCGACGGCGGTAGCAGCCAATTGCCCTTTCTGCCTGACCATGCTCCAGGACGGTTTAAAAGCAAAAGAAAAAAATGAACAAATTCCGGTATTCGACCTTTCAGAGATGATTCTTACCAGGCTTTAAACCGATGCACCACCATAATCTTTTCACATGACCCATACCGCAACTGCATACACGCCCGCCCTGGCCGGCGATCCGGTCTTCTCGCCGGAATCGAGGATTTGGGTTTATACCTTAAACCGGCCGCTCACGGAAACGGAGGCACAACACACCCAACAAGCCCTGGATGTATTTACCCGGCAGTGGACGGCACACAACCAGGCACTGAAAGCGCGCGCAGAAGTATTCCACAACCAGATACTCCTGCTTATGGTGGATGAAACAAACGCAGGCGCAAGCGGATGTTCCATCGACAAGTCCGTGCATTTTCTCGAAAACCTGGGCAAGGACCTGCAAGTAGACTTTTTCGACCGCATGCGTTTTGCATGGGTGGAAGACGGACAGGTTTGCTTCGCCGACCGGGCCGGCCTGGAGGCTGCTGCGGGCAGCGGACGCATAAAGCAGGAAACCGAGATGCTGAACACCCTGGTACAGACAAAAAAAGACTTGCTGGAAAAATGGCTCGTCCCCTTTGCTAAGAGTTGGCATAAGAGACTGGTATAAATTTGGTTTTTCCCGCATCTGTTTCCCAGCCATGTAGAAACACAGAAAATTTATCCCCGGAAGAAAGGCGATTCCTGCGCTTCAAGTATTTTTATCCCGTCTGTAACAACACCAGACCAATATTATCCCGACTCTTTTTACCGATTGAAAGCCTTTTGGAGCGCGATGTCGCAGCGTCTGCTACGCGCTTTCGGTTATATAAGTGCTTTTTCAACTAATCATTTTCCATGACATGACACAGACCATACGACTGATTACAGCTATTGCCGTTTTTTTTAATCCCCTGCTCCTCCTTAGCCAATCGTTTACCATTGGAACTTTCGACGGCCAGAACACCAGTAGTTCCTACCCTACCGCCTATGGCGACCGCCGTGAAAGCACCCGGTCGCAATTCCTATACCGTGCAGCCGAACTGACTGCCGCGGGCGCAACAGCAGGGAATATCATCCGCCTGGGCTTTTTTGTGGAAGATGTAACAGATGTGGGGGTGCATGAGAACTACACGATCAAACTCTCGCTCACCACAATCAACTCCCTGACACCCGGCGCCTGGGAAAATGACGGCCTGACCACGGTTTACGGCCCGGTCGATTACACCCCTGTGGTGGGTCTCAACGAACACATCGTCGCCGATCCGTTCTACTGGAACGGCACTGCCAACCTGATTGTGGAAATTTGCCATACGGCCATCCCCGTTAACGTTGGCAATACATCCAGCGCCAATGCCGTTGTCCAACTCACCGAAAACCTGGCCTTTAACGGCTCGCGCACGCGTGCAGCAAACAACGATGAAATGATCTGCACCACAGCGCAGATACAGGAAAACGGCGTACCTAAAAGCCGGCCGGTGCTCAGTCTCAGTTTCTGCTACCCCCCTACCGAACTGACGCTCAACAGTATCGCTTCTATCTCGGCAAATGTAGGCTGGTCGCCCCACAGCGGCGGCGCGCCGGCCGGATACCAGTGGAGTTTTGGTCTGGAAGGATACCAGCCCGGTGTGGCAGGTGTGGAAATTGCCAAGGGCGTAACCACTGATACCAGCGTCGTGCTGACCGGCCTGAGCGGTCTGACCATCTATTCCGTTTGGGTGCGTTCCGATTGTGGCGACGGTTACAGCCAGTGGTCCGGTCCACTGGATTTTCAGACCGATCCGAGCTGCGGAGACCCCTTTAACGATACCGGCGGGTTCATTTTTCCCTATAGCCCCGGAGAAAACTATGTCAAAGTCTTTTGCCCCGACGAGCCGGACAATGCCCTGAGCATGAGTTTTTTTCTGCCCAATCCTTTTTCCTCCGGAACGGGAGATACCCTTAAAATTTACAACGGCGACAACACCGGTGCGCCGCTGTTGGCCACACTCAGCGGCGTATATGGCAATGCGCCCGCCCAGCCGACTCCCGGTCCCTTTACTTCCACGACTGCTTCAGGATGCCTGACTGTCCATTTTACCTCGGATACCGTTTCCGGCAGTACCGAACAGGGCTGGGTGTCGCTGCTCACCTGCGCCCCGCTTCCGGCCAATGAGTGCTATGAAGTACTCCAACTGGATACCGCCAACGTCACACCCGAATCGGCAGATCTTTCCTGGATCGATATGTTTGGCGCCGCCGGTTACCAGTGGGAACTGGTGGAACTGCCCGATCTAGGCGCTGCATCCATCGTTCAGCAGGAAGCCGCTTATGTCGGGTCTCTGGTCAATTTCAACAACCTGCAGAGCGGAACAGCCTACCGCTTTTCTATCCGCACCAACTGCATCAACGACGAGATGAGCGACTGGGTAACCATTTTATTCAACACACCGGTGAAATGTAACGGCCCGGTTGTGCAGTGCGACATGACCAACCTGGTACTCGCACAAAAAACAGGTATCTGGAATATCAACGAATGCAACGTGTCCAACCCCGGCAAGGAACGGGTATTCCAGTTTGTGGCGCCGAATACCAAGTCGTACAACTTTGAAGTGTTATCCGCTGCAGGCGGATACGTATCCTACTTCTTCAAGGCAGCATCGAGCGGCTGCAACGACGCGGACTGGCACTGTATCGACGATTTTAACAACCCCGGTTCCACCACGCTGCCTGCCGTGCCGGGCGGAACCCTGACGGCCGGGCAACTGTATTATATTTTGTGCGACCCGCAATCCACCGGGGTTGTAAACCATACCTTCAAAATATCGGAATGCGGCCCTCCCCCCAACGATAGCCCGCTGAACGCTATACCCATAACCGTCAACACGCCCTGTGAAGACAATGTGTATTCCAATATCGGATCAGGCATCGATCCCGGCGAGCCGGACCCCGATGTTGACGATACCGACGGCCTTGCTGGCCGCTGGCAGGATGCTGCCGATGAAACAGTGTGGTTCACTTTCGTCGCACCGGCGACGGGTACCGTGACAATATTTACCAACCCGCAGAGCGCTTTCCTGCCCAATGACGATACGCAGGTTGCCCTGTATAGCGTGGGTGATCCGGCCGATTACGGCACCTATAAACTCCTGGTCAGCGACGAAGACAACGGAACCGCATACCTGGGCTTCAATTCGGTCGTTTCGTACACCGGCCTGAGTGCCGGACAGACCTATTACATACAGGTGGACGGCTGGGGCATAAACAGCGGCGCCTTCTGTATCGCAGTGATCGAGACCATCGAGCCGGTCACGTCGGCCAGTTGCGACGTCGACTATACCCTCACAGATGTGAACGGCGACTCCTGGTTCGGCATCTATGCCACGCCCGACGACCTGGATATCGGTCCGCTGGTAGCGGCCATCAACCCCAATGATTTCGACCTGGGTACCGTCAACTGCCGTATCCAGACGTATGCCGACATTCCCCTTTCGGCCAACAACATCCCTTACCTGCCGGTCTACTATTATTTCACCTCCTCTCTGGCGCCCGCCGGCGAGATCAAACTAAGGCTGTTTTTCACCAACCCGGATCTGGAAGAACTAAAAGTTGCCGCCAATGAGCCGGACAAGGGAATCGCTGATCTGGTCATTTCCCGTTTCAATGGTTCCATCGCCGATTGCGAACAGATCAATAATGAAAGCCCTTCCACCATCCTCGGCGTCAATAACGCTACCCAAATGGTCGGCACTTTTTATCTCGAGTTTTTCACCAATATACTCGGCGAATTCGGGGCGCATTTCGGTCTCGTCCCCCTCCCGCTCAAGTTGAACTATTTTACAGGAGTGGTACAGGAACAGGCCAATCTGTTGAAATGGGAAACCCTGCAGGAAAAAAACGTAGAGTGGCACCTCGTGGAGCGCTCGCTGAACGGCGTAGCGTGGACCGAGATTGGCCGCGTGGCCGGACAGGCGAACTCCGACCTGCCCAAAACCTACAGCCTGGAAGACCCGCACCCCCCGGCAAAGGCATATTACAGACTCCGGTCGCTGGACTTCGACGGCACGGCATCCGTTTCGCAGGCCGTTCTGCTGAATCGTCCGGGCGGACGCCTGGGCATCACCGGCATATATCCTTCGCCGACGACGGACAAATTAAACGTACAATTTGATGTGCTGCAGGAAGCCGACATTGACATCCGGCTGACTGATTTTACCGGTCGGACAGTAATGGAAACACAGGTTGCTGCGGGCAAGGGGAGCAACAGCGCCGAATTGTCGCTGGTGGATCTCCCGGCGGGGGTATATGCCGTGACAATTACGGCAGACGGCGTTGTTTCAGCGCCGGCACGGGTGGTAAAACAATAAATTGACTGCTCTTTTCTTTTGAATATTTGTCACTTCCCGAAAGTTTCAGACCTTCGGGAAGTTTTTTTATTATAGACCAAATTCAATACTCAAATTGTCCAATGCAAAACGCCCAACTCGTATACATCCAGACCATCGAAGGATTGCTTCAGGAAAATGAAGTAGACAAGGCCTTGGAAGCGCTGCTCGACCTGGATCAACAGACACAGGCCGATATCAGGCAGGATATTTTGCTCATATCGGGTAATTACCGGCAGGCGGCCAAAATGTTCCAGCAGGGTCTGATCGATTTCAACCAGTTTACCCAACAAAGCAGTCGCGTCCGTTTCGGCTTGCTGGAACTCATGAAGAGTGTACCGCGCCGCATTGAACTGAATGCCAAGGTCCATAGCCTGAACACCTTTCAGTTCAAAGTGCCCGATGAAGCGCGCCTGGAAAAGATCATTGGCGGTCAGAACAACCTGCTGAAGATCAACTGGCTCGAAAAAGCGCTGGCAGCCTCCAAATCCGTCTGTCGGGTGGTGTGCGCCGATGGTAACCTCGGTACCGGTTTCCTGACAAAAGAAGGTTATGTGTTTACCAACAACCACGTGATCAGTTCTGCCGATATCGCCAAAACAGCCCGTCTGGAGTTCAATTACGAAGTCGGACCCGATGGAAAAACGAAATCGCGGACCTCGTACGAACTGGATGCTTCCGATTTCAAAACCAGCACACCCGACAAGTTTGATTTCGCCCGTGTAAAGGTCATCGATCGCGCCGACGCGCCGCTTGCCCAATGGGGTTTTGTGGAATTCGACATCGAGGCCATTCCTACCGTCGGCGAATCGGTCACTATCATTCAACACCCCAAAGGTGAAGACAAACAGATTGCGCTGAATGCCAACGAAGTACTGGGTCAGTTGAACCAGCACCTGTTTTATACAACCGATACGGAACCCGGCAGCAGCGGCTCCCCGGTATTTAACAAGGACTGGAAGGTAGTTGCCATACACCACGCCGGCAAAACCGATGCCGAGGGCGGACTGGTTATCAATGCCCAGGGCGACCGAAAGGGCGCAAACAGGGGCATCCTGTTCCGCGAAATATTCAAATTCATCGGTGGTCAACCTACGGTACTCTGACGAATTCCGTTCCGTTCACACGGAACCGTCTGATATACGCCCACATCTGATCACCCCATATATTCAAAACAGTACAATATGCCACTACCTAAGCCACTGGCAGAGGTCAAGAAGGACCTGATGGCCATTCTGGTCGACAACCTCGCCGACACCATCAAAAGCCTGCAGGACTTACTCCCCGACGGTTCGGAAAAAAAGCGCCAGAGTATTCTGCTGGAAGGCCGCCTGAACCAGACCGACAAGGAGCGTATGCGCGATATTGCCGACGACCGGACCATCCAGATCGCCTATAACCAGGTGCGCAGTGCCTTGTACGACCTGATCGAGGAACTCGAGGAGCGGGATTTCGATGCGACGGCCGGCCAACCGGCACAGCCCCCTGTGGCGCCCATTCCGAAATTTGTTATCATATACGACCAGGCAGACGAACCACATTGCAAGATGCTGAACAAGCATCTTAATGTGTTAAAATTCACCAAGAAACTGCGGGTGTTTAACGTGAACGACACCCTTGGCGAAGACCTCGTGACCCGCGCTGTTCAGGAAATCAGCGACGCCGATTACCTGCTTGTGCTGATCACGGTCAACCTGTTCAATTCGCCCGACTGGTTCGAGGTGGTGTATAATGCCATGGGTGAGGGACGCAGAATTATTCCGATACGTATGGAAAAGGCCGACTTCGACGGAACCGGGCTTGAAAAACTGAAATCACTGCCCTCTATGAATCGCGCGGTGTCGGAATTCAGAAGCCCCGACGAGGCTTTCATGGATATCGTAACGGAGTTGAAAAAACTGCTGCCGAAATAAGGCCGGTTCAGGACTTGCCTTCCATCCGTTTTGCTTTTTCCAGCACGGTGGCTTCCAGCCCCTGCTTGAACGCTGCGATGCGATCGAGCAACTGCTCGTCGGCTGTCGCAATCATCTGTGCAGCCAGTATGCCCGCATTGCGCGCCGCATTGAGCGCTACCGTCGCTACGGGCACGCCTTCCGGCATTTGAAGAATGGATAAGATACTGTCCCACCCGTCTATCGAGTTCGACGATTTTACCGGCACCCCGATTACGGGCAACGGCGAAATGGCGGCCACCATGCCCGGCAGGTGTGCCGCGCCGCCCGCACCGGCTATAACAACCTTTATGCCCCGACCATGCGCTGCTTTGGCGAACTGGAACAAGCGGTCCGGGGTGCGGTGTGCCGATACGATGGTCATTTCAAACGGCACCTGCAACTCGGTCAGGATATCTGCCGCTTTTTGCATGACCGGAAGGTCGGAATCGGAGCCCATGATAATAGAGACCATTGGAGTATGTGGTGTGAACTGGGTGAGCAATATTTAGCGGGAATCCAAAGATAGGACTTTGAGGGTATTTTTTACGGTTTCGGCTTTTCGGATCACCGCTTCGGGTGTCGCACCGGTGACGGTCACATGCCCCATTTTCCGGAAAGGCGAGGTCGTTGTTTTTCCATAAAGGTGAACATACACCCCTTTCATCGCCAGACATTTTTCCACTCCTTCATAATATACGGAGCCGTTGTGGCCCGGCTCGCCGAGCAGGTTGACCATAGCGGCGGGCATCAATTGCTCGGTCGGGCCGAGCGGGAGGTTGCAAATGGCCCGGAGGTGCTGCTGAAACTGGCTTGTCGGCGCGCTGTCGATCGTGTGATGGCCGCTGTTGTGTGGCCTTGGCGCCACCTCGTTGACAAGCAGTTGCCCGTCGTGGGTGAGGAACATCTCCACCGCCAGCAACCCGCAAATATCGAAGGCGCGGATGACGCGTTCTGCCAGCGCTTCGGCCTCGGCCATGACGAGCGGCGAAACCCGGGCGGGGCACAACAATAATTCCACGAGATTTGCTTCAGGGTGGACGTCCATTTCAACGGGCGGAAAAACGGCGACCTCACCGGAGGCGTTTCGGGCCGCTATGACGGCCAGTTCGGTGCGGATTAGCGCCATTTCCTCGGCGAGACAGGCGCCGGACAACAGTTTTGAATCCAGGTCTGCCGGTTCGCGAAGGACAGCTACCCCCCGGCCGTCGTAACCGGCGGTACGCGTTTTCTGAACAAACGGCAAGCGCCACCGGCCGGCCTGTACGGCTTCTTTCAGGTCGCGTTCACTGCTGAACAATTCAAATCGCGTAGTAGGAATGTTATGATCCCGGTAAAATTCTTTTTGCGCGCCCTTATCCTTGATGATATCGAGTGCTGCGGGTGACGGGTGCACCGTCTTGCCGAGCCTTTCGAGTTCGCGCAGGGCGTCGGTATTGACGTGTTCGATCTCAATGGTCAGGATATCCTTGTCGAGACCAAAGGCCAGCACATCGTCGTAGTTTTTAAAATCGCCGCTCGTGAAGCCGGCGCAAACCTTGCCGGCGGGATATTCCGGCGACTTATCGAGTATATAGAGTTGGAAATCCCATTCTCCGGCGGCCAGGCACAGCATTTTGCCCAGTTGGCCGCCACCGAGTACGCCAATTTTCTGTGAAGTGGAAAACATGGCGCGAAAGTATCACTTCCCGTCCATTTATACCCTGAAATAGCGTAACCGG
>CALMBD010000291.1 GCA_937861115.1 uncultured Bacteroidota bacterium
GTTTGCGTGGACGGTGGGGATGGGAAATAGTACGGGGGTGGGGTTTGGGAGTTTAGTGCTTGATAATCAAGTAAATAAAAAGAGCGACACGAATAAATCGCATCGCTCGAATCCAAGCCGGTACGGTTAATTTGCCTCAACAAGGCAAGGACATTATTTCAATTCCGGCAAGGCAAAGGTCTTAAATTTTGCTATACTAACCATTCACATCACTCTATAAATGAAAAATAATTTGTTTTAAGTAAAAGATGCAAATAATTGAAAATCAACTAAAAATAGACAATAATTTAATATATGTCATAAATCAGAATATTATCTATTCAAATGTACTTGCATTGAAGGAAAATCTAATCATACCTTTGTGGCATAAATTATTTGTTTTATGTTACAAAACGAAAAAACTTTTGAGATTAACATTTGGGGACTCAAAATTAAGTGTGTCAACTATCCTGCTTGGGTAGTCCCTATAATATTGATTGCTACAATAATCATTCTTGCTACAATCATCATGTTATGATAAAAGAACTTGTCCAATTCACCACTACTGCCCTCGAAGATCCCGTCTTCCGTAGTTTTGGAGTGACTCCAAAGGAAGGTCTGCACATCGTATTGCAAGTTGAAAAAACGGAAGAACAGACCATCATTGCCGAAAAACCAGTTTTTACCGGGATATACAACAAAAAAACGGAAATCAGCGATTGGTTGCTCCGTTGCACTGACTGGTGGAAAGCCTCAACCATGCTCGGCGTAGTGGATACCTTCAAGGTATTCGACGTGCCAGCTAAAGCAATCCACACTGTTTCGCCGTTCTGCCTTGGCGTAAAACGCACCAATCTCGAAGGTGGCGAACAATATGCTGAAAATCATTCAAAAGGTAAATCGCAGGTTTATGACCGGATCAATGCCTATTTCGCTAAAGCCATTGCCTTGCTTGAATCCCCAGATGATAAGATTATCGCTGACGCCTTACGAATTGCCCTGAATGATAAAACGCAGCTACACCGCTGGCTCACAGAATCGGGGCATTTCAATAACATAAAAGACGGTGAGTATGTGGTTTTTTATCTCAATCTTCCACTTGAACGCTATGATGTCGCGAATCGCAAATACCTGAAAGAAAAACTGTTCAACACAGCAAATTACAACATCCAAGATTCTACTGACCCAGACATTTTGCATGGCACGAGTAACTGGCTGAACGGTTTCCCAACGAAAAAACCCTTTCTAATGCATCAAACGGCAACGTTTGACATCGCGGGACGAGTGTCTTCAAAAGAAGCACAATTGCTGTATGAGTTTTCTGATTTAAGTCGTCGAAGATTGTTCCCGAATCCGCTACCGCTATTCATTATGGAGGATGAGCGCGAACGGGCATTCAAAATCTTTAAAGAAGACGCCCTTTCCGGGGAGGAAAAACGAAAGCCATACCTCGAAATCATCAGCGATCTGCAAAGAAACCATTCCGGGGAGGTCGGCAACTACTACCTGCTTTTTCAGCAAGCCGGGGAAATCCGCGACTTCGATTATGTAAGCCGCTTCGAGTTCAACTTAAGCCCTGATGGCTCGGCGTGGACGGTGCAAGACCTTTTCAGCATTGGTCAGGAAATGGCCCTGACGACGGTTAATGACCTGCTGACGATGGCCTTGCCACCCATGTTCAACAATGCGCTCGTAGTACGCCGTAAGGAAAAAGACTGGATTTTTCACTGGTTCGACGATATCGAACCCGGCTATTGCAAGACCCATAATGCGTTTTTGTTGGCGATGAAATATCGCAAGGCATTCTATGATTTCATTTACAAAAGCAAGAGGCAGGGCGTGACCGGAGAAGCCATTCGTGAGATTCTGCTGACCGGCATCCTTGACGACATCCGACTCGACGAGTTCAAAAATAACCGAAACTCTGAGGGTTATAACATTCGACTCAAACTAAATCTGCTGTTTAGTCTCTATCAATATTTTTCACCATCTCAACCCAACGTTCTTTTTATGCCAGCAAAAATCGAAGAATTGCGCCAGCACATTGATGCAGTGGCAAAGGGCGAAGCCCATATCGAACACGACGACCAGTTTGCTTTTGCTGCTGGGCAAATGATTTCCCGGATTTTCATGCAAAGTGAAACTGCAAATCGCTCATTCAAATATATCGAGCCGTTTTTCAGGCAGACTAACATCGATAAATTCAAGCAAGGTATTCAGGAGTTTTTCCTGCGATATAGCCACAAAAATTATGCTAAAAGGTTTTCAAAAGTCAGTGCCGAGGTAATGAGTTACTCACCCAACCGTGAATTTGGTGAACTTGAAAAACTGCGCCCCGTGATTTTGGCGGGTGTGTTTTTCAGGAGAAACTTATTGCTCTCCGAAGATGAAAAAACAAACGAAGACGAAACCCAAGTGATTTCTGAAAACTAAACTTATCACCTCAAACTTAATTCTATATCATGTCAAATCAATTTAAAAACCGTGTTTTTGGCTGTGTAATCGTCAAATCCATTAACTCCAATTACAACGCTGATTTTACTCACCAGCCTCGGACACTACCTGATGGCACGGTTTACGCTACAGACAAGGTGCTAAAATACAGCATCCGAAACTTCATCAAGAAAACGTACCCCGGCGAAAAGGTTTTCTATTTCAAAAGCCTGACCGACGAAATGCAACCCCGTGATTTGGGTGAAACATATATTAATGTCATTGGGGATTTTCCGAAAAACGATGGCAAAGACAAAGACTCGAAAAACCGCAAAGAGGTACTGAAGAATCTGCTGACCTGTATTGATGTGCGGCTTTTTGGTGGAACATTCGCAGAGAAAGGCGTCAACCTTTCGATTCATGGCACCTCTCAAATCACGCACGGCATCAACCGTTTTCCTGAAAATGCCATCTATTCAGAGCAAATCGCCTCGCCATTCCGTAACGCTAACGACAAAAGCGCGGACTCGATGCAAACGACGCTCGGCACCCAATTCAAGCTTCGGGAAGGTCACTATGTGCATCACTTTTCCGTCAATCCGCAAAACCTTGACGACCTCGTAACTATTTCCGGTGGCAGTCCGCTCAATGACGAAGATGTTGAAAAATTAAAGGCCGGTCTGTCACGTGGCGTTACATTTTACGATTCTTCTGCCAAAGCGGGTACTGAAAACGAACTGCTGCTTTGGGTACAGTTGAAACCAGACTCAAAACTTGTGCTACCGTCCTTTGCAGAATTGGTCAGTGTCAACGACGACGTGCAGCGAACGATCGACCTGTCAAAAATCACCGAAATCCTCGAACGACCACACGTCGCTGATGCCATCGAAAGCATTGAAATTCGCTACGACAAAACCGCCACGACGATTATCGGTGTGCCTAAAACTGTCATTTTTAACGAAATTCATCAGTAAATCATGCGTCCAACCTTGATTTCCTTCGACCTACGGGCGGGATTCGGCGTTTTCAAAAAGCCGGATGTAAACGAGGGTTTGCAACCTACCTTCAATATGTTGCATAAACCCGCGCTGCTTGGTATCCTCGGCGCAATTGCTGGTTTGGAAGGCTATCAACAGCGCAGTGAATTTCCGGCATACTACCGTGCGCTAAAGAACCTCAAGGTAGGCATTGAGCCGCTTGACCATGAGAAGGGCAATTTCACGAAGACCGTTATAAAGTATACCAACACGGTTGGCTATGCCAATGCGGATGGGAATCTCATAGTCACGGAGCAGACGTTGCGCTCGCCCGCATACCGATGCTACTTGTTGCCTGACCTCGACGATCCTGTACAGGCAAGGCTGCACGACAGTATTTTATCTGGAGAGGCCGAGTTCCTACCTTATTTTGGAAAAAATGAGTGTTCGGCATGGTGGGAAACAAGTGCCGAACATGAGGTTTCAATAGAAAGCCCTACCGAGTCTTTTGCTCTGGCGACCATTTTCAAAAGGGGGGACTGGACAGTCAGGGAAGAAATAGAAGACAATTTCGATGCTTTTGATTTGTTGGACATTGCTCCTGTAGCCGACAGTTTCATCTATTTCGAGCGGCTTCCGGTAAGTTTTGACGAACGGCTTTTCCAATACCAGTTGGGCGACTTTGCTTTCACCAATTTTAACCTAAAACCAACAGCCCATTTGGACAACCTCTTTTTTCTCCCAAACGAGCAGAAATATGTCCAACTCTTTTGAAACTATAGAGGCAATTCTTGCCGCAACGCCACCGCTTTCCGAGATACTGCGCGATGCACACCGCTACCGGGCCCACGTCCACCCAAGGTATCCTCCAGAACTTTACGCGGAGCATTTTGATCGGGTAAACCGACACTTTGGGCTGATATGCCGCAAAAATGGACTGGACGGACTTATAGACAATATGATCGGCGATTACGTTTGCTCGTTTTTCCCAAAATCGCATAGTCGAAAAATCTGCATGTACATCAAGCGAATGTTCGTCCGAACAGCCATTTTTCACGATTTCGGGAAAGTCAACGAAAACTTTCAGGGTCACCCCGAGAAGATGAATAACCCCGAGTTTCGGATGCAGCGCGATAATCCGTTAAAGCATCACCACTCGAAATTGGGCGCGTACCTTTATGTAGTTAGCCATTTTGAGGAGGCACGAGGATTGGACTTCTTGGCAAAAGAGGAACAGCGACAATTGTTTCTGACGATTTTACTGTTTTCATACCCAATTTTCAAACACCATGCAATAGGGCTGCTTCGCCCCGACGGTCTAGGCGTTCGATTCGAGCCAGAAGAGTTAGCTTGGATGAAGAGGTATCTTTCCTGCTATTTAATGGCTCCTGACGAACAAATTTCCGGAGCGGTTTTAGAACAAAAAGCACTGGAGCGACAATTTTTCGATTGGGTTTTTAAAGCCCAGAAAATCAAGTTTGGTTTTTCTTTTTTCGCCCTACTGCGCCTCAACTTTTCTCTTCTTACCGCCGCTGATTATCTCGCAACGGGCGAATACAGCTACCAGTTAAAATTGGAAACCGACGAAGACTGGGGCATCTTTTCAGGAGAAAAACGGAAAAATCTCGTGGACGCGCCTCGAACCAATGTGGGTAAAGGTTATAATATTACTGCTTACGACCTTTTTGAGAAAATCAAATCGGGCCAACAAAGTTTTCAAAACCCGAAAGGCCCATCGGAAAATAACCTCAACACGCTCCGCAACGAGATGGCGGTCAAAGTGCTACAAACCCTCGAAGCACACCGCGATAAACGCCTTTTTTACCTGGAAGCCCCAACGGGCGGTGGCAAGACCAACCTCTCGATGTTGGCTGTGGCCGAGCTGCTCCGTGCTGACCCGTGCTTGACGAAAGTGTTTTACGTATTTCCCTTCACTACGCTCATCACGCAGACGCACAAGGCAATTAAGGAAACCTTGCTACTTGACGATGAGCAAATAGCTCTGTTACACAGTCGTGCCGGTTTCCAAACTTCCGGGGTGAAATCGGGTGAGGACGAGGTAGACGCAGTTTACGGCAATCAGCGTAAGGATTTTTTGCAAAACCTGTTTGCGCTCTACCCTTTTACACTAATAACGCACATCCGCTTTTTTGATATCTTGAAGTCAAATCGCAAAGATGATATCTACCTGATGCACCGGTTAGCCAATTCTGTTGTGGTGTTGGATGAACTACAATCGTACCCACCCCGGCAATGGGATAAGATGCTCTTCATGCTCGACCAGTATGGCAAATTTTTCAATATCCGCTTTTTGCTGATGTCGGCGACGCTACCTCGGCTTACTGAAATTGAAGCCGTAAAACGAACCTCGGGTGGGTTGCCGGAGGTTGTGGATTTGCTCCCTGGAGCAGCTGAGTATTTTCAGAATCTGAATTTTCGGGGCAGGATAGATTTCAAATTTGACCTGTTGGAAAACGGCGATATTACGGGAGACGATCTTGCGGCAATATTGCTGGAAAAATCAAACGCACGGGCGGCCGCGCATGGGGGGCGGGTTTTCACTATTATTGAGTTTATTTTCAAAAAATCAGCAACAGAATTCCGATCTGCATTGGACGGATTTGAGCCTTTTTTTGATCATATTTTTGTGCTTTCCGGGACAATTTTAGAAAGCCGTCGCCGTGAAATCATCCATTTTATAAAACGCCATCGCAAAACGCCGGGCATGAAAATATTGCTCATCACGACACAAGTCGTCGAGGCAGGTGTAGATATTGACATGGATTTAGGCTTCAAAAACGTCTCGCTAATAGATTCTGATGAGCAACTCGCCGGACGGGTTAACCGCAACGTTGGTAAAAGAGACTGCGAGGTATGGCTATTTAGGAAAGATGACCCGCGAGTGCTGTATAAAAGCGATTTTCGCTACCAAGTCACCCGTGATCTCCCCACTGAATTCCACCGCGAAATATTGGAGACCAAGGATTTTGCGAAATTGTACCAACGGGTTTTTTCCGAAATCGAAAAGAGGAACAGCAGCGAACTGGTAGAGAATTTTGAAATTGACTATCTCGGTTTTTTGCAAAAACTTGATTTCCTCAAGATAGACGAAAAATTTAAAATCATTGATCAACAGACGATTTCAGTATTCGTTCCTGTATTGCTTCCGATTGAAATTGAAGATCAAAACGGAGAAATGGAGCCATTTTTCAACAAATTTGAAATAGATTTTTTGAAAAGAGCAGGAGTGTTTATAGATAATGGGCAAAATGTTGATGGCGAAAAGGTTTGGGTTCTTTACCGCGAGATTTTATCCAATCCTAATTCCGATTTTATAGCAAAAAAAATAGAACAAAAGGTAATGCAGGGCATTTTGGCAAAGTTTACATTTTCAATGTTTGCAAGCCCGAAAAATCGCGAGAAACTGGCAGCACATAGTCACCATGAACTTAGTCTTGACAATTATTACTACCTGCACCGTTGGCGTGAGGATGAAATATACAATCTGGAATCTGGCTTGGAAGAGTCTAAAATGGAAGACCCAATAATTTGATTTTCCCTCTCACCATGTCCATCACCGCCACCCTTATCAATCTCTACCATGTCTGCCACCGCGAGCTTTGGCTTCACGCACACGGCATTCGTATGGAGAGCAATTCCGAGACGGTGGCCGAAGGCAAATTCATCGGTGACACGGCCTATCCGCAGCGGGCGGAAAAGTACACCCAGATCGAACTCGACGGCGTAAAAATTGACTATTTCGACGCCAAAAACGGTATTGTGCATGAGGTGAAGAAAAGTGACAAGATGGAGACAGCGGCCATCGCGCAGGTCAAGTATTACCTCTGGAAACTGGAGCAACACGGCATCGCCGCGTCGCACGGCATCATCGAATACCCGCGGCTGCGCCGTACCGAGCGGGTGGAACTCGACGATGCAGACCGGAAAGCGATCGGCGATTGGGTTGCGGATATTGATCGCATCATTACCTCGGAACATTGCCCGGGGGTTATCCGGAAGCCGGTGTGCAGGAGTTGCTCGTATTGCGAATATTGTTATGCTGACGAGGAATGAATGTATAAACCAATAGATGCCTTGACTCGATGAAGAAACCTTATTATCTGTTCAATCCCGGTCGCCTCGAACGGCAGGACAATACCCTGAAATTCACCCCGCGGGACGAGGAGGGTAATGAAGGGCAGCCGCGTTTTCTGCCCGTAGAAACGGTAGATTCCCTGTATGTTTTTGGGGCGCTGGATGCAAACTCGGCGATGTACAACTTTCTCGGCAAGGCTCAGGTCAGCGTGCATTTTTTTGACTGGTACGAGCACTACACCGGTTCGTTTATGCCCAAAGAATACCTGCTGGCGGGCAAGGTGCAGGTGGAACAGGTACGGCTATATACGGGTGCAAAACGGCGTTTGGCAGTCGCCCAACTGCTGCTCGAAGGCGCTGCGGCCAATATGTTGCGGGTGTTGGGGTATTACAAGAATCGCAATACACCGGCGCTTGGTCCAATCATGGCTGATATAGAACAGTTGGCATCCGGCATTCCGGCCACGGTCGCGGTACCGGAACTTATGGGTATCGAGGGCAATATCCGCCAGATATATTACGGCGCGTTCGACCATATTATCAAGGATTTCGACATGGGGGGCAGGAGCAAACGCCCACCCAAAAATGAGGTCAACGCATTGATTTCATTCGGTAATATGATGTGTTATACGGCATGTCTGGATCAAATTTACCACACCCAGTTAAACCCGACCATTTCATTTCTGCACGAACCGGGATTCCGGCGTTATTCACTGGCATTAGATTTGGCTGAAGTATTCAAACCGGTTCTGGTAGACCGGCTTATATTTTCCATGTTAAACAAACGGGAAATACAGGGCAATGATTTTCGATATGACCTGAACAGATGCCTGTTAAAAGAAAGTGCCGGCAAGAAATTTGCGCGCTCCTGGGACGAGCGGCTCAAAGAAACCATCCAGCACCGGGTACTCAAAAAAGCCGTCAGTTACAAAACGCTTATCCGGCTCGAATGCTACAAACTCCAGAAGCATATTGTAGAGGGCGTACCATACAAGCCATTGAAAATGTGGTGGTAGCCATTAAATGCCTGAAAGTTTGGGCTGAAGTTCAAAAACACTATCTGATCATTTATACCCGCATTAATCATGTATGTTATTGCCATTTATGACGTAAACGAAAAACGGGTAGTAAAAATGCTGAAACTCTGCCGGCGCTACCTGAACTGGATACAGAACTCGGTATTTGAGGGCGAGATTACTGATCTGGGGATGAAAGAATTGATTCACGAAGCCAGGCAGATTATGGACGAAAGGGAAGACAGTTTTATCCTGTTTTCAAGCCGTGACCAGCGGTGGTTGGCCAAGACTATTGTAGGGAAAGAACGTTCGGAGGTGGACAACTTCTTGTAGTTCGTACAGTAATAAGTCGTCGACCTCAGCTTAGGGCATCGCTGAATCGGCTTCGACAAATTACTATTTGCCTGATTTTGGTTGCAACGTGTTGACAGTCAATAAGTCGTCGAAACACCAAGGTTTTCGTAGTTTTACGGATCGACGATTTTATTTACAAAAAAGTATGTTTATGATGAAGGTAAAGTTTTAACTTTAAGCGTTTTATGTATTTAAGCCTAACGGCTTTTAACCGTACCAGAATGGAATTGAAACAAAGCCCGGCCTACTTGTACGACGTTGGCACAGGCTTTTAACCGTACCAGAATGGAATTGAAACATATATCCGCAGATGACACAACCGAAGCGCTTAAAACTTTTAACCGTACCAGAATGGAATTGAAACTTTGAATGTAGCCGCCCTGTTTACGGACGGGGCGGTTCTTTTAACCGTACCAGAATGGAATTGAAACACGTGCACTCTCCTTCCTCTCTGATAGTGCACGTTGCTTTTAACCGTACCAGAATGGAATTGAAACTTATGCGGATTTCTTCGGCCAGGTATTCCCGTTCTTTGCTTTTAACCGTACCAGAATGGAATTGAAACTAAAATTCAGGGCTGCATTTTATAACGGGTTCGCCTTCTTTTAACCGTACCAGAATGGAATTGAAACATAGCCAAACCGACATCCATTTTGGCTTTTCTTCTGACTTTTAACCGTACCAGAATGGAATTGAAACTCATATTGCGAGTCAGGCGGGTATAAGGCTTCTATCTTTTAACCGTACCAGAATGGAATTGAAACTAAAATTCAGGGCTGCATTTTATAACGGGTTCGCCTTTTAACCGTACCAGAATGGAATTGAAACTTCAGCAACCGGGACAAGCATAGGCACCCCGTATTACTTTTAACCGTACCAGAATGGAATTGAAACGTAATAATACATTGCTTACTGTTCACCTCATCGGCGCTTTTAACCGTACCAGAATGGAATTGAAACGCGGATTTTCCGAGGAGCAGATCACAATGGCGCTGGCACTTTTAACCGTACCAGAATGGAATTGAAACTTTGGTATCCATATTGTGTGTTGCCTGTGCCTTTGGCTTTTAACCGTACCAGAATGGAATTGAAACCCTTCCAGGCGCACCTCTATATATATGCGGTACGTGCTTTTAACCGTACCAGAATGGAATTGAAACGCGTAGAGGCGGATAATTGAAGCCCGGCGACGTTCTTTTAACCGTACCAGAATGGAATTGAAACTCGTATCGCCCCTGAAGTTGACTTGCAACCATTGCCACTTTTAACCGTACCAGAATGGAATTGAAACGGATTACAAGACAGCCGGAAACGACGTTACCTGGGGCTTTTAACCGTACCAGAATGGAATTGAAACGCGTGCCTATGCTTCCGATCTCGGCGCCTTCGGTGCTTTTAACCGTACCAGAATGGAATTGAAACAGCGCAGTCCGACAGCATCGGCGCCCACCGTGTACACCTTTTAACCGTACCAGAATGGAATTGAAACACCATGAAATTGATAAAGTCCTGACTTGTATCATCTTTTAACCGTACCAGAATGGAATTGAAACTGTTTTGGTCGTGATCGAAATAGGTGATGAATAACTTTTAACCGTACCAGAATGGAATTGAAACTGGCAACATTAGACAATAGACTAAGGCTTGCCGACCGCTTTTAACCGTACCAGAATGGAATTGAAACGGTAAATCAGCATCCATCGACATTCCCGACCAATTCTTTTAACCGTACCAGAATGGAATTGAAACTCGCGCAATTTCCGGGCCTCCAAATTGATCATGTTCTTTTAACCGTACCAGAATGGAATTGAAACATTCATGAAAAACGCGGTACAGATAAACGGCCAATGGCTTTTAACCGTACCAGAATGGAATTGAAACAGCCTACCCGGGCCGGTGAAAAATTGCGCCGGCCATCTTTTAACCGTACCAGAATGGAATTGAAACATAAATATCGAACTTGAACCAGGGGGAGTATGGATCGCTTTTAACCGTACCAGAATGGAATTGAAACATATAAACGCTGTTGTCTTCCTTGATAACCTCGACTTTTAACCGTACCAGAATGGAATTGAAACATCTGACATTAACCGGATGCCCTGAGGACTGCGACGCTTTTAACCGTACCAGAATGGAATTGAAACACAGAAAAACGGCAACTACGCAACAGGCCCGCAGCTTTTAACCGTACCAGAATGGAATTGAAACCAGAATAGGAATCAAATACCTTCTTGCCATCCTGCCCTTTTAACCGTACCAGAATGGAATTGAAACGGAGGATTGGGTATGAACGCCACCCTCGACAACGCCCCTTTTAACCGTACCAGAATGGAATTGAAACACGGACCTTTGCGAAAATGCTTTTTCGCGCCCCTGGCTTTTAACCGTACCAGAATGGAATTGAAACACAACACAGGCGACACGGGCGGCAAATTGTCGCGCCCGCTTTTAACCGTACCAGAATGGAATTGAAACAAGGTTTTAAGGTAGTAGTTAAAGCCCAAGTAAACCCTTTTAACCGTACCAGAATGGAATTGAAACGTGAAAAAACTCCTTGATCTATACAGCGGTGCAGGACTTTTAACCGTACCAGAATGGAATTGAAACCGAGGTTATTTTGTTATGACAGCCCCGGCAAACGTGCTTTTAACCGTACCAGAATGGAATTGAAACATTAAAATGCCTTTTGTTGTTCCATCAAATGTTAACTTTTAACCGTACCAGAATGGAATTGAAACCGGTTGACGAAGGAAATGCCCTTGTTGAATACTCTTCTTTTAACCGTACCAGAATGGAATTGAAACTTACCCACGATAATTCGTGGGGCGACGGAAGCGAGGCCTTTTAACCGTACCAGAATGGAATTGAAACAAGTAGGAATCTGCAACCTTGTCGGCTAACGTCTTGCTTTTAACCGTACCAGAATGGAATTGAAACGCGGGTGCTGGATAACAACACGGAGGAACGCGGTAAGCTTTTAACCGTACCAGAATGGAATTGAAACACGCATACTGGATCATGGCGGCAAGACGGACGACCCGCTTTTAACCGTACCAGAATGGAATTGAAACACGCCCTGCTTTATCAGGTCGGCGGCTTTGGCGCTTGCTTTTAACCGTACCAGAATGGAATTGAAACTAGACGATTGTATCCAAATCCCCGCATTTGGCAAGGACTTTTAACCGTACCAGAATGGAATTGAAACAGGGTTGAAATTGACGACTGGAGAAACCAGGATTGGAACTTTTAACCGTACCAGAATGGAATTGAAACTTCTTTCCCCGTCCTTACCATTGGCGGGTGTATC
>CALMBD010000292.1 GCA_937861115.1 uncultured Bacteroidota bacterium
TTGCTGTCACTCAACAAAGCCATGCCCGACAAAACGCGCGAAACGTCCCGGCGTGTTGTGAAAAAAGTAGTGGAACGTCTGGAAAAAAAACTGCGCAACCCCTTGCGCGAAGCCTTGCAGAGTGCCCTCAATCGAAGCGTCCGGAACCGGCGACCGCGCGCCAATGAAATCGACTGGCGTCGCACCATACAGCAAAATATGAAGCACTACCAACCGGAATATCATACCATCATACCCGAACGGTTGATTGGCTTCGGACGCAAAGGTCAGGCGATGCGGCACGTTATGCTGCTGATTGATCAAAGCGGTTCGATGGCCGGTTCGGTGGTATACGCCGGAATTCTGGGGGCTGTCATGGCATCGGTACGTTCGCTGGAGACCCATATTGTGGCTTTCGATACAGCGGTAGTGGATTTGACGGAACATCAGCACGACCCGGTAGAATTGTTGTTCGGCACCCAACTGGGAGGCGGTACGGATATTGCCAGGGTGCTTCGATATGCCGAAACGCTCGTTCGTACACCCCAGGATACTATTATGGTGCTCATCAGCGATCTGTACGAAGGCGGAAGTCGCATCGATATGTTGAAAAGAGCCGCAGCATTACGCCGTTCCGGTGTTACAGTGGTGGCCCTGTTGGCCCTGAGCGATGAGGGCGCGCCTTCCTACGACCACGAAAATGCCGCCGCACTTGCCGCGCTCGATATTCCCTGCTTTGCCTGTACACCGGAACGCTTTCCCGACCTGATGGCCGCAGCCATACAAAAACGCGACCTGAAAACCTGGGCGGGCGAAAACGGGATTGCACTAAAAGCGTAACCCCTTGCCAGGAGCCTCCATGATTTAAAAAATCCGGTGCATTGCAATTTCCCCACGTTGAAAATCATAAAAATGAAGAGTTTTGCGGCTTGAAATTATCCTTGGGCCATTTGTCCGCTTCAACTGAAATCATATTTTCATGAAAAATCTATTTTTATTAGCCGTTTCCGCCGCGATCATCCTCTGTTTTGAATTTTGTGAAAACAAAACGGCCAGAACGGGTTCCTACGGCAATGCAACCGGAGAAAATACAAGTGGCGCTTCGGCGGAACTGCCGCCCGGCAAAAACGATTCGCTGGCCGGCTTTCCGGGTTGCGAAAGAGCAGCCTGGTCGCCTTTATCGACCAACTCCGAAGAATTTATCTATCAGCACTATGTGGTTAAGATCACACGGCCGCAGGATGGATCCGGAGAAGAAATTGTTGTCCAGCGCGATTCAGGTCGTGCCGATTTTACTATCCCGATCCATGAAGGCGGGCGCTTTTACGGGATCAGCCGCAACAGGCTTTTCATAGACGCTGGTACCGGCCCGAACAACCGGGAGGTATATGTCTATGATCTCGACAGGATGTTGCAGTTATTCGGAACGCCATACTGCGGCGATCTGCAAATTGTTCAGTCCGAGAAAATCAGGTACCTGGTGCCGGTGGGAGAGCAGGATGTGGTAAAAATGCCGGAATGTCCTGAAAAGGCGGAGTGGGAGAAGAAGGGCCTGCGGGTAGGCTATGGACAGCGCTGCCTGTTCAATTTTGTCAACCGGTCGCTGACGCGAAAATCGGAATGGGAATGTGTGCCCCTGCAATGACTGCTTGAAGGGCGATCACCATATCAACGGCTGAATCGCTTTTGCAGTTCTGTCAGTTCGAATGTGATGAAACAATTGCGTCCCGAAGGGCTGCTGTAGGGCACTGAGCAGGCGAACAGTTGATCGATCAGGTCCTGCATCTCGGATATGGCAAGCGGTTGGCCGCGTTTGACGGCGGCGCTGCGTGCCATGGCCCGGGCAAGGTTATCCTGAGTACCCAATTCCAGTTCGAGGTTATCTTTATACTGTTCGAGTACCTTTTCCAGCAGTGCCTCCTCCGACACACCTGCGAGGTCGGCAGGCGTTCCGTGTACGACAAATGCATTGCCGCCAAACTCGGCTATCTCAAACCCCAGGTAGTTCACTTCCTGAAGGATGTCGCGCAGCAAGGCGGCATCTGCTGCCGGGAATTCGATGGTTTTGGGAAATAACATCTTCTGTGTTGCAATGGGTTGGCTGCCCAGGGCATCAAGATATCGTTCATACAGGATACGCTCACTGGCGGCTTGCTGATCAATCAGCAGGAAACCAGATTTGATGTGGCTGACAATATACTGGCCGTGTATCTGATATGGATCCTTCTGTCCTTTCGTGAAGCTGCCGCTTTCGTCGTCCATAGCCGTGGTTTCGGCGCTGGAGCGCACTTCAAAGTTCAGGACCTCATTGCTGCCGGCTCCGCTATCCATTTCGCCTTGTTGTGCATCTGCCTTGTCCACAGCGGCCAGGCCCTCATAAAGATCCTGCCAGTGGCGCAGGTTGTCTGCATGGCGCTGGTCGTCGGGTTGTTTCGGCGGCCTGGAATAATCGCCTACAGAAGGGGGGCGATCAGACTGAGGCCTCAGAAAAGGCGTTTTGGTTGGGGTCGCCTGGAAGGCAGGCTCCTGTTCAAAATCAAGCGTAGGTGTAATGTTATGACTGCCCAGTGCGTGGCGTACCGTCACCTTCAGGTAGTTGTATACGAGTTTTTCGTCGTCGAATTTTATTTCCTGTTTGGTTGGATGCACGTTGATATCAATCCGCATGGGATCGATGTCGAGAAACAGGACATAGAAGGGAAAGGTATCGGCGGGCAGGAGGTCTTCATATGCGTTCACCACGGCATGGTGCAGGTAACTGCTTTTGATGAATCGCTTGTTTACAAAAAAGAGCTGCTCGCCCCTCGTTTTTTTGAAGTAATCGGGCTTGCCTACGAATCCGGTTATTTTCAGGATATCGGTTTCTTCCTGTACCGGTACGAGTTTTTTATTCACGGCATCGCCGAATATCTTGACGATGCGTTGGCGCAGGTTACCCGGGGGCAGGTGAAAAATTTCCTGGTCATTGTGGTGCAGCGAAAAGAAAAGGTCGGGGTTGGCCATGGCAACACGCTGAAATTCGTCGAGGACATGGCGCATTTCCACCGGGTCGCTTTTCAGGAAATTACGACGGGCCGGCACGTTGTAAAAGAGGTTTTTGACGGCAATACTCGTGCCTGCCGGTGTTTGACAGGGCTCCTGCGTTTTTACCATGGAGCTTTCAACGGCGATGCGCGTTCCCAATTCATCTGTTGCCCGGCGTGTCCGCATTTCTACCTGCGCGACGGCTGCGATAGACGCCAGGGCTTCTCCTCTGAAGCCCATCGTGCGTATGGCAAACAAATCCTTGGATTCCCGGATTTTTGAAGTGGCGTGCCGCTCAAAACTCATACGGGCATCCGTTTCTGACATGCCGCAACCGTTGTCCACAATCTGGATGAGTGTTTTGCCCGCGTCGCGAACGATCAGTTTAATCTGCGTGGCGCCGGCATCAATGGCATTCTCCATGAGTTCCTTGACCACCGAGGACGGGCGTTGCACCACTTCCCCTGCAGCGATCTGGTTGGCCACGTTATCCGGCAACAATTGAATGACGTCAGTCATGGTCGGGTGCGCATATCCGGTAGTTTTTGTCTTTTTGTATTCGAAGCGTAATGGGCGGGATATGCGCTATTTGTGCAAAGATACCGCATTTTATGCGAGACAACGCTATTTCGCCGGATCAGGCATCTTTAAAAACATTCTGAAAAAGCGAAAAAACCTGACTTTGGGGCAGATTCTTCTTTATGGTTTATATTTTTGCCTGAATTTTCTGCATCACTACAATACGGACAACAAATATGGAAAATATCCAAAACACACGCGGCAAAGGATACTGCATACTGTACATCTTTATGGCTTTGTTTTTCCTGACAGCGCTGTTGCTGATGCTGTACAACCGCAGCAGTGTACTTGAGTTCCCTAAATAGGATCGCCGTGCGGCGATAAAAAATCACAGGGGCTATCCCGGGTTATCGGGTTAGCCCCTGTTTTGTTTATTCACCGTCCTTCTTTCTACCAAAGGGTATGGCATAGGCAAGTCCGGCGCTGAGCAGCGGTTTTCCTGTGTCGAAGGGGCTGTTTTTATAACTGCCAATGCCTATCTGTCCGTAGGCGGTAAAGTTGTTAATTGTGCCGTGCAGGGTAAACTGGTGCATTCCCAACGAAGGGGAAAAACCCTCTCCTCTGGATCTGTCCCAGCCATATCGAAGCCCGAAATGGCGGTTTTGCGAAGGCGCATACCGGAAGTCCATGTTTATTCCGAAACCACTGCCGCCGCTGCCCTTGTAATCGGCATCGAATATATCGGGTCCGAAAAAGGGAAAAAGGGCGACTTTGGTTATCACCTGGGTGGCTTCATCTTTTGTGAGGCTTGAAAACTCGCCCCGCTCGTTGAACGTCTGGAATGCCAAACCCAGCAGTATTTCGAAATTGTCCTCAACGGGTATCCGCGTGCCTATTTCATGGCGAGCGCCGAAGCCGTGGTATTTAAACGGGATCAGCCCCGCCGTCTCGTTTCCCGGTATAGTGTCGATCTGGTATTTTCCCCAGTACCCGAATAAGCCGCCGCTGTAGTAGAAGTATTTGCGCATGAACGAAATGTGGGCCGCAAATTCGTAAGAATTGTTTTTCTCGTTGTCGTAGTAGATGACGCCCCTGCCGGTTCTTCCGGATAAACCAATAGCATTTGCTTTTTCCCCTTTATAGACAGGTTTTGCCATGTAAGCGTTGTTGCTTCCCAGGTATGCAGGGCCATATTTGGGACCGCAACCCGGCAGACACAGGGCGGTAAGCAGAAAACATACAGGCAAGCATGTAATAACCGTTTTCATGATACAGATTGTTTTAGTTAACATGATCATTTCAACTTTACTGACACACGCCTGCGCTTTGCGCCTCACATTGGGTAATATGTTGCACCTTTTTTACCCCTCATCCTCGTCCGATTCGCAGTCGTAATGTTTTTTAGGTCTTCCCGGGCGTTCCCGGCCTTCGTTGCCTTTGGGCGATTCGAGTATTTTCTGAATGATTCTGGCCCGTTCCTTCCTCACCCATTCCTGCATTTTGGCGTCCTCTTCGCGGTCAAAATAACGGACGCCGTCGACCCAGGTCTTCTCAGCCTTTGCATATATCGACAGCGGATTATCGTTCCACAGCACCAGGTCGGCGTCTTTTCCTTCCTTGATGCTGCCAACACGGTCGTCGACACGCAGTAACTTTGCCGGATTGATGGTGACCATTTTCCAGGCATCCTGCTCTTTCATACCTCCGTACAGTACACTTTTGGCCGCTTCCTGGTTAAGGCGGCGGGCCATTTCCGCATCGTCGGAATTGATGGCCACCGTGACGCCCTGGTCGGCCATCATCTTGGCGTTGTAGGGTATGGCCTCGTATACTTCATACTTGTAGGCCCACCAGTCGCTGAACGTACTGCCGCCCACGCCGTGTTTGGCCATCTTGTCGGCAACTTTATAGCCTTCAAGTATATGGGTAAAGGTGTTAACGCGGAATTTGAAACGCTCGGCTACCCGCATCATCATCGTGATCTCCGACTGCACATAGGAGTGGCAGGTGATGAAGCGTTTTGATTCGATAATTTCAAGCAGGGCCTCCAGTTCAAGGTCTTTCCGGTAGGGTTTGCCCGATTTTTTGAGTTTGCCGTACTCCTCTGCGCGGGTGAAGTAATCCACGTAGGTTTGTTCCACACCCATTCGGGTCTGGGGGTATCGGTTGGTGCCGGTCCAGTTGCTTTGTTTGACGTTTTCCCCCAAAGCGAATTTGATATACCCCGGCCAGTTCCTGAATTTGAGGTCTTCGGGCGCCACGCCCCAGCGGAGTTTGATCAGTTGCGTCTGGCCGCCGATGGGATTGGCCGAGCCGTGCAGGATATGACTCGTCGTGACTCCCCCTGCGAGTTGGCGGTAGATATCGTTGTCTTCGGAGTCGATCACATCGGCGATGCGCACTTCTGCGCTGCTTTCCTGGGTGCCCTCATTGATGCCGCGCGATGCGGCGATATGGGAGTGTTCGTCGATGATCCCGGCCGTAAGGTATTTTCCGGTACCGTCAATGATCGTGGCATTGTCCTGCACCAGCAACCGGCGGCCGATCTTTTTAATTTTTCCTCCGGAAACCAGCACGTCGGCGTTTTCCAAAACGCCCTCTTTTTCTCCTGTCCAGACAGTAGCATTCCGGATCAATACTGCTTCTGCCACCGGTTTTTTCTTGTTGCCAAAAGCAATGAACGGGAAGATAATGTCCCCCACCTCCGGGGCTACTACCGGGTTTTGCTTGGTCGGTTTGTCGGGGCCTGCAGTTTTGACAAATGCAGCGCGCCAGTTGATCCAGGAGCCGTCGGGCAGGGTTCCCCGGCCCGACCATTCGCGGCTGCCGGCAGTGCCGGAAAGGGCAACCGTGCCTTTATTCAGGGTATCGGGCTGGAAGGAAAGTGTCATCATGCCATTTGCGGTGGCGACGAGCGTCGCTTTCACTTTGGAACTATCCGGTTTGATGATCTGGGCATCAAGCATTTCTGCCTTGCGCCTGATGCTCAGGCCGTATGTATCCTGACCGACTTGCAGGCTGTAATCGCCAAGGCGATCCGGGGAAGCGTCAAAGTAACCGGGGGTGTTCACTTCCATTGGTTTGCCCTGAACCCAGTTTTCATAAATCTTTGTTTCTTTTTGAAACAGATCGCCCGAAGTGATGATAAAATTGGCAATTTTTCCGGGTTCGAGACTGCCGATGCCCGGCATTCCGGTTGGCGCATACATACCGATGAAACTGGCGGGGTTGTAGGTAAGCGCTTGCAGCGCAGTTTGTTCCGACAGGCCGTATTCGATCGCTTTCCGGAGGTATTCCCAGAATTTTTTGCGGTCTTTCATTCCTTCGGAAGTGAGGGCGAACGGAATGCCCGCCGCTTCGAGTCGTCCGGGATTGGAAGGCGCCAGTTCCCAGTGTTTCAGGTCCTTGAGTGAGACGTCGAGTGCCTCAAAGGGGTCTTTAACTTCATAGTTTTCCGGGAATGCCAGCGGTACGATGAGCGATTGGCCGCTGGCCTTTACCTCTTCGATGCGCTGGTATTCGTCGCCATTGGTTTTTACCAGGTATTTGACGTTGAATTCACGGCCAATCGCGGCGATGCGGAGGATATCGAGTTTGTCGGATGCCTCAAAAATCTGGGGCAGGCCCTGTATATTGTTCCAGGCTTCAAGCGACAGGTTTTTTTCCACTTTATGCCCCTCCTGCCGGTACCATTGGCCGTCGAGATAAGTTTGCCGGATGAGCGCGATACAACCCATCAGCGAAGAAGGATAGCTTTGGGTGCTGGTACCTTTCCTGGAGGAGAGGTGGTGGCTGGCGGTAGTCGACAGAATGACCTCCTGCTCCGGATCGCTGCCGAGTGACACAAAAGTTCCGGTGCCTCGGGAAATGCCGTCGGCCTGGTGGGTGAGCACGGCGCCGAAACCGAGTTTGCGCAGTTCTTCTGCCGTTTTTGCGTCTACCGAAAAATTCTCGGCAGCACTGAATTCGGGTTTAAGCGCTTCGTTCCAGGCAAAAGCGCCTTTTGTGCCCGATGTGCTTGTTTGCTGTCCGCGCCCTACGGGTCCCTGGCGAGCCGGCTGGGCCGGCAGGCCATAGCCTGTTGCATAGAGGTCAATAAAAGCAGGATAAATATTTTTTCCACTGCAATCGATCACCACGGCATCGCCGGGCAGGGTTGCTTTTAGTCCGCAAACCTCCACTATGCCGTCGCGGATGAGCAGGGTTGCCCCTTCGATGCGCGTTTTGTAGTCGGTATATATGGTGGCATTGGTAAAGGCGAAAATGCCGGGGCGTTGGTCGGAAGGGGCGGATTGTGGAAAGGATACCTGTGCGACAACCGAAAGTTGATTGGCGAGTAACGCCGTAAGCAGCAATAACCGGATCGTTATTTTCATGAAAGGAGGAATTTAATGGGGTGAAAATAGGTAACTGCCGTAGATTTTGCGCAATAAGTGCACAGGGATGTCGCGGCAGGCTGCTTGCTACCCGGAGGTTTTTCTGAGGGATCCCCTGTTTATTCGCCTTTAGGTGGGGGTTGGGTTTTGTTTTCTTTGGGCGAACGCCCGGTGTTTTTCAGGGCCTGGTGTATGATCCATTCCAACTGGCCGTTTACGCTGCGAAATTCGTCGGCAGCCCACTTTTCAAGCGCTGAGTAGGTTGCATCGTCAATGCGCAGGACGAATGATTTTTTTGCTGCCATTTTTGTATAGTTGTTCCTGTACGCCGAAACCTATGAGGTCTGCCAGACCTCATAGGTTTAAAAGTTTGAAAAACAGGCGGTTATTGGTGCAGAGTGCCGGTATTGACCACCGGTGATACATTTCGGTCGCCGCAAAGCACGACGAGCAGGTTGCTCACCATGGCGGCTTTCTTTTCTTCATCTAGGTGGATGATCTGCTTGCTCGACAGCTGTTCGAGTGCCATTTCCACCATGCCTACGGCGCCTTCCACGATCTTGCTGCGGGCTGCAACAATGGCAGTTGCCTGCTGGCGCTGGAGCATGGCACTGGCGATTTCGGTCGCATAAGCCAGGTTGCTGATCCGCGCCTCGATCACCTCTATCCCGGCGATGGCCAGGCGCTCGCTGATCTCTTGCGCCAGCTGGTGGTTGACCTCTTCGAGGCCCGAACGCAATGTTACGGTGGCATCTTCGTCTTCCAGATTGTCGTAACTGTACATGCCGGCCAATTTACGCACGGCAGCCTCGCTTTGTGTTTTGATAAAATCCGGATAATGTTCCACCGCGAAGGCCGCTTTAAAGGTGTCCTTTACCCGGTAAACCACCACCGATCCGATCATGATTGGATTGCCCTGCTTGTCGTTGACCTTGATCATGGGTACATCAAGGGTAACGGCGCGCAGCGATACCCTTTTTTTCGTGAAGAAAGGGTTAGCGTAGAAAAAACCGCTTTCTTTAATGGTGCCTACGTATTCGCCGAACAAAGTCATAACGCGACTGCTGTTTGGCTCGATAGCCATAAATCCGGGTGCTATGAAAGCCGTATCTGCCACGAGTATCAATACGCCGGCAATAACAGATGCTTTCGTGATCAGCAAAGCAATACCTGCAAGGAACAGCAATGCAAAAAGCAATAGCATAGCCCAGCCGGATGTAGGTTTGGTTGTCTTTTCCATGATTTGATTTGATTTTGATGTGATACTATTTTGATAGCAAATGTAATTACATATGGACATGCTTGTCAAGGCCGGCGGGGAAAAAGACGAGGAATCTTTCCCCGGCAACGACGGAGTGCAGGAAAAAAGCGACAAAATCCGACCGGGAATCAAATGTGCCGTTCAAGACCGGCAAACCACTTTTTCAACACAGTTTTTTCAGACAGGTACTCGAAAACGACATAGGAAAAAACGGCAACGGCAGCGCCTGCAATCACATCGATCACATAATGATGCCGCGAATACACCGCTGAAAACCAGATGCCCAGAACAAAAAGGGTGAACAGGCTGGTCAGCCACGGCTTTTTCAGGCGCAGCCCGTACAGCAGACACAAAACAGGGTAGGCGGAATGCAGCGAAGGGATGGCTGCGAATACGTTGGCGTTTTTGCTGTACATGCCTTCAAACAGGCTGATGCCCAGAAGCCGGTCAAAGTTGATCAGTCCGGCGGCATTGCCCGGCGTACCGTGTATCACCTCAAAACCGTACGCCTCCACATACCAGGGCGGCGCCGCCGGGTACAGGTAGTAAATGCAAAAGCCTACGAGGTTGGTAAAAACGAAAGCGTACGAAAACTTCAGGAAGAGGATTTTGTCGTTGCGCAACAGCCAAAAGGCAAAAATCAGTGGTACCGGCACCCAGTTCAGGTAGAACAACCCGCTCGCAATGTCCCAAAAGGGTGTATGGTTGATCTTGAAGTACTCGTTCAGGGTGAGCACGCTTTCCGGCATTTGGAGGCCAAACCACGCCTTTTCGAGGTAATACGGCTCTGCAACGTGGATGGGGTTTACTTCATAATTGGGCACTACGCGCATCGAATCGTATATGATCCAATAGGCGATAAACACGCCGAAAGCCAGGACAAAACGCCGGGTGGTTTGGTGGATATAGTACAACGCCAGCGCAAACACATATAAATAAATGTGCTCGCTTCGCAGTCCGACAAAAAAGTAAAACCAGGAAAAATATGCTGCTGTGCCGGCGAGAAGCGTCAGAAACTGTTTCATGGAAAGGTTTCGCTTCTTTTCCTAGGGTATGAATTTTTCGTAGACTGCTGCACCGGTCGAGGGGTCTTTGCCGAACAGTTCGACGTATTCCACTTTGGGGGTCAGGGTAAAGGTGGTGCCTTTGTCAATTTTTACGAAAACCTTCTGAAGCGCCATTTTTTTGTTGTTGATCTCGATGAGGACGTAAGGTTTCCCTTTTTCATCGAATTTCAGGCGCAACTTTTTTTTGGAATAGCTTACCAGGTGAAATTCGTATTCATTGCTGCCCTCCACTTTTTTGGCCTTTACGCCATAGGCGAAGGTGCGTTGCAGGTAGTTCAGCCCGGCCGTACTGCCGTCTTCGGCATATCTGATCCAGTAAATATTGATGGGTTTGTCTTTCTGAAATGCTTTGCCTTCTACATTGGCATCGTACACGATCGTATTGGTGTTGCCGGTACGCTGGATATAAAAAAGGCGGTTCAGGCCGTCAGGCGGGGTCGGGTAAGAATCCTGGGCAAAAATTGCGCATGCAGAAAAAAGGATCAGCAGCAGGATGGAAAAGTAATTTTTCATGAAACATTATTTGTTTTCGAGCGCGTCCAGCGCGGCCTTCGATTCGCGCAGCCGCCGTATGGCCGTCCAGTTGGTCAGAATGGCCATGATAAAAATTGGAAATGTAAAGAGTGTGATGTTTTCCAGTAAAGGGAAACCTGTGCCGGGCACCGTGTATTTGAATTGCCCGGAATACTGGGCCAAAATGCCGCAGAGCACTGCCGAAATACCGATCAGTAGTATGCGTTCCGGGCGTTGCATCAAGCCCCCCTTGCATTCGATACCGAGGCCCTCCGCGCGTGCGCGCACATAACTCACCATCATGGAGCCGATCATCGCAATAAAGGCGAAAAGCGAACTCAGGAAATAACTTTGTGCAACGAGGTAATAGCAAATACCCAGAAACATCGCCAGTTCGCTGTACCGGTCGAGTACCGAGTCGTACAATGCGCCGAAACGGCTCTCCATCCGGCCAACACGGGCGAGACGGCCGTCGATCATATCAAACAAACCGCCAAAAAGGATGATCGCACCACCCCAGCCTACATACCGCAGATCTGTACGGGGTTCTCCTCCCCCCACAATAAAAACCACTGCCGCAATCACATTAATGATAAAACCAATCGTAGTCACGGCATTGGGCGTAATGCCGATCTTCAGTAGCAAATTAATGAACGGGTTAATGAGCTTATAGACGATAGGCTGTCCCACTTCTTTCAGAAAATTCGACATATGGCTTCGTTTTGAAAATACCTGGCTGAGAACATGTCAAAAGTAGCGAATTGGCCAATCATGTGCGTATTAATTCTGACTGGTCAAAGCCGTTTTTACATGAAAATCACTCCAAATCTTGTCAGGCAGGCTGTTTTCCGGACAAATTTCGGTTGTCATCCTTAAAACTCCAGCCTGAAGCGCATCCGGACGCCGAGTTTGGAAATACCCGGGTGATCGGTGTATGTGAGACGGCGTACCAGGTCGAGGCGCACAAACTTGAATATGTTGGCTACACCCACGCTGGCTTCTATGTATGGCTTTTTTTCCAGGGTATAGGTGATGGTATTGCCATCGTCGTCGACCGGGAAAGACAACAGACCGTTTTCCGGACTGGGACGGTTGCTGTTGTCCAATCCACCCCATAGCGCTTTGGCCGTGATCACCTCGCGCCATTTCAACCTGCGGAGCAGGGGAATACGGTTGAAGAAGAAACCGCCGAAATTGTGGAAAGCACTGATGGCAAAATACTTGTCGCTGACAAATTCCAGGAAGTTCATCAGGTTATATGATTCCAGCTGGTAGGCAAAGGTTTGGTTGGCGCGGTGCGCGATAAGCAAGGGGTAAGGCACATTGCCGAATACCCTGCCGCCTTCCATTACCACGATCGACCAGCCAATGGGCGACAGGTAAAAGGTTTTTTCGGCTTTCAGGGTTACCCTGTGGTAATCGTACTGACTGCTGAGAAAATTCCCTACACCGGCTGCGTAGTCGACGGTAAAGATCGGATACTTGTTCAGAATAGGGGTACGATATGTTGCACCCTGGTAAAACTGTTCGTTGGGGGCATAGCGGAACGAAGCGCCCAGCTCGGTCGTGATAACTTCCTTTTGAATAAAGGTGCCGTCCTGACGTTCGTAGTCGAACTTCAGTGCGCCTGCTGGCGCATATCGTATGTTTTGGGCAGAAAAAGTGTAGGTTATGCCGTCGTAGTTCTCTTTGAGGTATTCGATGCCCGCCGTTTTCACGTAGTACATCTTATTGTTCACGCCCCGTTTGAATGACAGGAAGAAGTTGTCTTCCTGGATGAACTTCAGGTTTTGTCCCGGAATTTTCACATCATTTTGATACCAGACTTTCAAACGGTTGATCGGGTATCGAATCGGGTGTGATTTGCCGAAGGCGTAATAGGCGCCAAGATACCCTTTCAATTTTTCGTCCTTGAACCCGTATGCCGCATACGTTTCGAGCATCAGGTGCTTGGAAAACGTCGGGTTGGTGCGACCGCCGAGACGACCGCGAAAACCTTCTACGGGATTGAAGCTGTAAAATGTATTGGCCGGACCTACGTCGAACCCGCCGATTGGGGTATAGCCCTCAAATATGAATTTAACAGTACCCATGAACCGGCGGAACGGGCGGTAGTTGTTGAGGCTGTCTACCATTTTATAAATGCCGCGCTCGCGAACGGAAAGCGTATCGTGGCGGTTCTCGGCCCAGAACGACTCGGGGCGTACCTCTGCCTCTTCGTCTCTGAACTGGTTGACCTTGGTTTGAAAGAGTGAATCCGGCAGGAATTCATTCAGGTGATATTTGGTGTAGGAAGTGATCTTTCGCCCGAGCAGCGACCGTGCGTTCTCGCTTTTTGTCAAACCAAAATCCATAAATATCTCGTCCTTCGACAGCATGAGGCCGCGTCCGGCGCCGGGTGTTTCCACCCAGTCGAACTCCTGGTTGATCTGCATTTCGTTCACCCAGTTCAGGTTGATATCTTTGGGTATGCCCACTTCGATCTTGCGCAAGGCATAAGTAGAGTCGAGGGCAATCCATAAATAGCCCATAAAACCCAGGTCGGATTTTTGCCGCGGTGCAAAATACATGTGCGCGCAAGGCGTACCCATGACCTTTACGGTGTCGAGGATATAAAAACGGTAAAGGTTGGGCGAGATCGGCGACAACGGGCTGACGAAATCGACCGTGACCAGGTTGATCGAATTGTCGTAAAAATCAATGTCCTGGTACATGTTTTCGATACCGCTGGAAAGACCCTGATTGTCCAGGTAGCCCGGCAGGGTGGAGTTGCGCTCGCCGCGGATGTATTCTTTTTGCGACTGTGGCGACTTCCGGTAATAGACGTCGGACAGTGTTTCCCGCAGGAAGAAGGGCAAGCTGACATCTCCGGATACCTTGTTGGTATCGACATTGTCGAAAATGAACTGAATTTTTTTGAACAGAAAGTTGCCGCGCATCTTGTCCGTCACGTTGTTCAGCGCGAACTGTACCTTTTCGTATTTTTCAAAATCGTAGTAGTCGAACGATTCTTTCCGGTTCTTGTCCTTATGATCGATCGCTTTCTGTATGAGTTCGACTGCGGGGTTGTTTTTATTCCGGTACTTACCCGATTTGACCACAACTTCCTTCAGGTTACCGCCGCTTTCTTCGAGTCTTATGCTCAGTTCGGTATTTCTGCCGGGGCTTACGTTGAAATGCAGGGTGTTATAGCCAACAAGCGAGACGGTCAGCGAGGTGATTTTCTCCTTTGTTTCGATATAAAAGTTGCCGTTGATATCGGAAACCACACCGAGGTTGGTGCCGTCGAATTTGAGGCTCACATAAGGCATTGCTTCTTCCGTAGCGGCGTCGACGACACGGCCACGAACAATAGTGGTAGTCCCCTGGGCAAAAAGGGCAGAGCCCATGGCGACAAAAAGGGCGATGATCAACAGCCGGAAGCTGGAAATTTTGTTCATAGCAAGAGGTTCGTTCAATTGATTCAAATGGTTGGAGTTTAAACAAGTTATTTTGGGATTAAAACGCTAAGTGTTGAAACACCTTTGTTGAAAAAAAGATTTATCCTGTCAGCAAATAATTATGGAACTTATGATTACGCGAAATATTGGACGTATTACGGCAAAAAAGGTGGCAATCCAGTGATAAAACTTAAAACTATCTATCTACGTATAATCGATTTATGTGGATTTAAAAAACCGGTTATCTGAACACCAATTTTTTATTGAATACAAATCCGAACAGCCATACGGCCACTGCCGTTGTTATTCTTGCCGGCCACGCCTCTATGGCCAGAACGCTATTCAGCGCCCATACGCCTGCGACATTTAGGCCCATCCCCATCATAATACCTGATACATATCTCAGGCGCAAAACGTTCCCGTTGCTGCGTTTTGAATGGCTGAACACCCAGGAGCGATGCAGCCAAAAGGCTACCATTGCACCCAGCGTACGGCCGCAGACAGTTGAAAGCACAGGTGAAACGCCCATATATGCAAGCGCAACCTGGAACATGGCAAAGTCTGCCGACGTGGCAACAGCTGATGTCGAACAATACTTACCCATCAGGCCTGCCAGATTTTTCACCCGTTGCCTAAGGGTAGGCTCATTTAAAAAAACGTCACTCACTGTGTTAGTAACAGGTTCAGCACCTGGAGTAAAATATTCGCATAAACACCGGCCATTACGTCGTCGAGCACTACTCCCCAACCACCCGGGATAGCCTCCATTCGGCGAATGCCCATCGGCTTGGCAATGTCAAAGAACCGGAATAACGCAAATCCCAATCCGATGTTGACCAGGTTGAGCGGTAAACCGACCAACGTCAGCCACATACCGACCATTTCATCAGCGACGACCTTTCCGGGGTCTTTACCCCATTCCGGTTCAAAAAGATCTACTGCCTTTACACAAAGCCAACTGAAGACGACGATCAAAACGGTCAGGATCAGATAGGCGACGGGTGGCGCTACCCACATCAGCGGCCAGACAAAAAGGCAAGCTACCGCCGAACCCCAGGTGCCGGGCGCCAGCGGTAGCAAGCCTGAGCCAAAGCCGTTAGCTATGAGTTTGTAAAAGTTCTTCATACTCTTTCACCAGGTCTTCGTAGTAGTCGAGACCCAGGTGGGTAATCAACTCTTCACCCATCATATAGCGAAGGGTGTTTTCCAGTTTACTCAGTTGTTTGAATATATCGTGCTGCGGCGGCAGACCGGGCGCCGTTTGCGGCGCTTTAAAATAGAAAGACAGCCACTCCTGAATGCCCATCATACCGGAACGCTGTGCGAGATCGAGGAACAAGGCCAGGTCGAGCACGATCGGTGCGGCAAGGATAGAATCGCGGCAGAGGAAGTTGATCTTGATCTGCATCGGATAGCCCAGCCAGCCAAAAATATCGATGTTGTCCCAGCTTTCCTTGTTATCGCCGTGCGGCGGGTAGTAGTTGATCCGGATCTTGTGGTAGATATCGCCATAGAGTTCGGGCTGCGATTCGGCGTTGAAAATGCCGTCGAGTACGTTTCCTTTGGAGACTTCCTTGGTTTTAAAATTTTCCGGCGCATCGAGTACCGCACCGTCGCGGTTGCCGAGGATATTGCTGGAAAACCAGCCGCGTACACCCAGTGCACGGGCATGGAGGCCAGGCGCCACGATGGTTTTCATCAGTGTCTGCCCTGTTTTAAAATCTTTGCCGCCCACAGGCACACGCTTTTTGTGCGACAGTTCCACAATAGCCGGGATATCGCAGGTCAGGTTGGGCGCGCCATTGGCGAAAGGCACGCCGCACTGCAGGGCTGCATAAGCGTAGATCATGCTGGGTGCAATGCGCTCGTCGTTGTTGCGCAGGCCTGCTTCGAAGGCTTCGAGCGACTGGTGTACATCGCTTGCTTCTAAATAGGCCTCAGTGGAAGCGCACCACACCATCACCAGCCGGTCGCAGCCATTGTCGGCCTTGAAGCGGCGGATGTCTTCCATCAGCTGCTCGGCGAGGTCCATCTTGGTGGCACCGGTTTTCACATGTTTGCCGTCGAGGTTGCGGACGTAGGTTTTATCAAACACAGCCTTCATGGGGCTGATCGTCTGCAATTCGTCTTTCAACTGCTCCACCAGTGTGCGGTCGAGTACCTTGGCCTCCAGGGCAGCCTGGTAGACATTGTCGCTGTAAACATCCCAGCCGCCGAAAACGATCTGGTCGAGTCCGGCCAGAGGAGCAAAATCCTTGATGCGCGGGTTGCGGTCTTCTGTGCGTTTGCCGAGGCGTATGGTGCCCATTTGGGTCAGCGAGCCGATGGGCAGGGCTATCCCCTTGCGAGCAGCGATAACACCGGCAATAAACGTCGTTGCGACGGCGCCCATGCCCGGTGTCAGGATGCCGAGTTTGCCCGTTGCGGGCTGTATTTTTATTTGTTTGTTCATAGTTGCAAATTTTATTTGTGATATTTAGAAGGGTGCTCGGGGAATATTAAACGGTTGAATGATGGGTTACGACGGGGCGGGTTGCGTCGCCGGCCTTGTTCAGTATCTGGAGATCTGGTGTTGAGTTATCGTCGAGTTTTACGTTGCCCCGTTCGCGGCGGAGTATGCGGGAAAAGAGTCCGACCTCCTGGCTGAACAGAAAAGTCAGCCAAAGTTTGGTATAAGAGCCGTGGTACTTCAGGTGGTCGTAGAACTCGGGGGCTATTTTTTTCAATTCCGGCAGCCTGTTCCAGGGGATAGAGGGCATGTCATGGTGCTCGTTGTGAAAGCCCACATTCAGGTTGATCGGATTGAGGCGACCGTAGTAACTGTACGTCTCCTGCTCTTTATCGAGCACGAGATAGTGCTCCTGTATCCAGCGTGCGCCCAGCGGGTGCAGGCCAACTGAAAACATAAAACTGAGCCCCATATAGGCAAATGCTTTCCACCCGAGGAAATACACCACGGCAATGTCGAAGGCAAATTGCACCACGACATTCAGGATGACCCAGCGGTCGATGATCGCCGCTTCGCGACAGCGGATGGTTCTTGCGGCCTGGAAAACCGGGAAAAGCAGCATCCACAAGGCTTTTCCGATAAAATAATTATTGATCAGTTTGGCTTCCCAGCGCGAAGGCAGGTCGGCGTCGAGTTCATGCACACCCTGGAAGGCGTGGTGTTTGATGTGAAAATTCTTGAACGAAATGGCGGACGGGAGCAGGGAAGGAAGATTGGCCACGATACCGGCAAAAATATTCCAGCGCGACTTGCGAAAAATCAGGTTGTGGGCTGCTTCATGTATGCAGACAAACAGTGTATGAGTAGGAAATGCGCCGACGAGCCATGCGAGCGCTACCACGAGCCACCAGCTCTGATCCTTCAGCAGGTATGCCAGGGAGATCTGGAACAGTACGCATGCTGCAATGATAAATGCCGTAGCGGGGTTTTTTCCAATCAGGGTTTTTACTTCAGGGTGTGCGGCTATGATCTCCCGTGTGCGAATACGATGCGGTTCGGTGCCTTCGACGTACGTGAAATCCTGCGGATGAGCCATAAACGGATAAGTATTTAATGTTACAAAAATGGTGTTTGAACCCGGGTGTCGCCAACCCTTTTGTGGTTGAACGGTATATTTATTAAAGCCAACGGTTGATTTTGTACCATTGAACTGTTTCCCGCATGCCGGAAAACAGGTCGTATGCAGGCTGAAACCGCAGGTCGTCAAAAGCTTCACTCATATCGCACAACCAGCTTTCGGCAGCCAGTTCGCTTATTTTTTCGCGATTGAGCGGCGGCATTTTACCGCTTAACCTGCCGGCCATTTCTGCACATGTCGCCACGATACGCACCAGTGACAAAGGCACTTTTATTTGCCGGGTCGGGCGGCCGGAAACTTTTTCAACCGCCAGACCTACATCCGTATTGGCATATGCTTTTCCATCGCTGGCCAGGTATTTTTTCCCCACTGTTCCGTATTCAAGCGCAGCGCACATCAGCCTTGCCAGATCAGTAACGTATATGAAGCACAATTGCTGCGGCTTGGTCCCGATCAAAAAAGCCCAGCCTTTGTAAGCGAGTTGTATGGCAATGAAAATATCTTTTTCCCGGGGACCGAAAACGGCGCCCGGCTGGACGGCTACCCAGGGAAAACCGGGCAAGGAAGCGAGATACTGTTCGGTTGCCAGTTTACTTTCGCCATAGAAGGTAACCGGAGCCGGTGTTTTTCCCGGTTTGATCCATTGTCCTGATCCGGTGGGGCCAACAGCCGCCAGACTGCTTACAAAGAGGAACTTCTCCGTTATACCGTTGTTGGCGCGCAAGGCATCGACAAAACGCCGGGTGTTCTCAAAATTGCTTTCAAAATAGCCTTCCCGGTTGGGCTCTTTCGTACTTCCGGCATTGTGGATCACATAGTCGAATGATCCGGCTTCTTTCAATTTCGCCTGCAGATCCGCCTCATCGGCAAAGTTCAGTTCGAGAAATTGGATGCGCTCGTCCTGCAACCATTTCCGGTTACTGGTCGGGCGTATGGCAGCCGTTACTTCCCATCCACGGTTCAGCGCCTCTTCCACCAAAAAACCACCGATAAACCCGCTGGCGCCGGTAATTAATATTCGTTTCATTCAAAGTTCCTTTTCATAAAGCCGGTACCTGCGGTATACTTTTCCGCCAATATGGTCCAGCGCGCGGTTCATCATCTCGTTGTGTTCCAGTATCCACGAGGCTTCGCCGCGTTTAATGCCTTTTCTACGCGATGTCAGGATGATCCGTACATAAAAGCACACATCGATTCCCATTCGCCGGTACTCCTTGAGCGTACCGAGTGCAAGAATGCGGATGCTTTTAATTTTTTTCAGTCCCAGCAACAATTTGACGATGCCGAATGGGAAGAGCCGTCCGCGCTTGAGTTTGATCTGTATCTCGTTGACATTGGGTATAGTGAGCGAAACGCCGATTACCTTGCCGTCTTTTTCCGCAAACAGGATATAGTCCGGATCGATTATAGGCTTCAAATCCTTGCCGATTTGCCTGATTTCCGCCTCGGTCATCGGCACGAAACCTGTATTTTCGGTCCACGAAACATTGTACACCGGCAGGAACTTCTCAATTTCCGCCTTGTAGTTCTTCATGTCGATATTCCGGATCGTGATGCCGCGTTCGGCAAGCCGGGCTTCCAGTTTTTCCGCAAATTGCACGACCTCTTCCGTCATGTTTTCATCGCGCATCTCATAGCACAACAGGTCGGTGAATTTCCGGAAGCCGTATTTTTCAACCAGATCGTTGTAATACTTGAAGTTATAGGGGTTCATGATGAATGCCGGCTCGTCGAAGTTTTCCACCAGCATGCCTACCACTTCATTGGTTGAAAAATTGGCGGGGCCCGTCATCTTGGTCAGGCCTTCGCTGCGCAACCAGTCGGCGACAGTATCCAAAAGCGCTTTTGCCACATCGTAATCATCCACGACGTCAAAAAAGCCGAAAAAGCCTTCCTGACGGCCTGAAAAAGCGATGTGGTTGTTGTTCCGGATCGCGGCGATCCGGCCTGCGAGTTTGCCGTCTTTTTTTGCCAGAAAATATGCCGCCTGTGAATGCTGCAGGAACGGCGACTTTTTCGGATTAAGCAATGTCTCCTGCTCCATGTAGAGCATGGGCACATAATTGGGATCTCCGGCATACAGATCATGCGGGAAGTCGATGAATTGTTGCAGTTGGCGCTTATTGCCGACTTTGATGATCTCGATCATGCGCGTCGCAGGTGGTTAAGTATTTGACTTTCAAAAGCGTGTTATTGCACCGGTGTGAGGTGGCCGGTCTCCACAGCTTCTTCCTCCTGATTGCCCAGAATGCCGAGTTTCACGGCAACCTCGTACATGCGGTCGATGGCGCGGTCGATTTGTTCGATCGTATGGGTGGCCATGAGCGAGAAACGAATCAGCGATTCTTCGCTCGGCACCGCAGGTGAAACAACGGGGTTGATGAAAACACCCGCTTCAAAACATCCGGTGGAGAACGCGAAGGTTTTCAGGTTGTCGCGTACATAGATCGGGATGATGGGCGATTCACTGGGACCTACTTCAAAACCCATTTCGAGGAAACGGGCAAGGGCGTAGTTGGTATTTTCCCAGAGGCGGTTGATGCGGTCGGGCTCGCTTTTAATGATATCGATGGCAGCGATCACACTTGCCGCAGAGGCGGGCGTCATGCTGGCGCTAAAAATAAGGGCCCGCGACGTGTGCTTGAGGTAATCGATCACATCGTAGCTGGCTGCAACAAACCCGCCGAGCGAAGCAAGTGATTTGCTGAATGTGCCGGTCTGAATGTCTACTTTATCCTGCAAACCGAAATGAGAGGCTGTGCCGATCCCCATTTCTCCGATCACCCCAATGGCGTGGGCATCGTCGACGACGACGACGCCATTGTGTTTTTCTGCAACGCGCACGATCTCGGGCAGTTTGGCGATATCGCCTTCCATGCTGAATATGCCGTCGACAATTATATATTTCAGGGAATCCGCTTCCGGCCGCATGATCTGTTTTTCCAGATCTTCCATGTCGTTGTGCTTGAATTTCAGCACTTTGGCGAAAGACAGGCGGGTGGCGTCGATGATCGAGGCGTGTACGCGCTCATCGATCAGTATGGTGTCGTGACGACCGGCCAGAGGAGCTATGCCGCCCAGGTTAGACTGGAAACCGGTGCTGTACAGGAGCACAGCCTCCTGTTTCAGGTAGTCGGCCAGAATTTCTTCCAGTTCGATATGGATACGGAGCGTTCCGTTGAGAAAACGCGAGCCGGCACAGCCCGTGCCATAACGGGTCGTTGCCTCAATCGCCGCTTCCTTGATCTTGGGGTGGTTTGTCAGGCCGAGGTAGGAGTTGGAGCCAAACATCAGGACGGGTTTGCCGTCGATGATCACTTCGGTATCCTGTTCCGATTCAATGACCCGGAAATAGGGATACATGCCCATGGCACGCACTTCATTGGGGGCGGTATATTTCCGTACGCGTTCGAGTAGTCTGTTGTTCATGCGCAGTTGATTTACGAATTGTTCAAAATGAAGTGTTTTACTGCTTTTTTTGAGTCAGATTAAAAGTAGTGTTGAAGATATAGTCCCATAACGGGTTGCTCACACCATACCCGCGGTCGTGTTGCTGGTAGTGGTGCAGCATGTGGTGTTGTTTGATGCGCATCCAGAATGGGTGGTTCCAGCGGAGGTGGTGCATGGCAAAATGCATCATGTCGTAGCAAAGGTATCCGAGCAAAAAACCTGCAAAGAAAGGATATACTGCCGGTTCGCCGATGAGCACTCTGAATCCGGTAAAGAAAATAATGGCCAGCGGAATACTGACACTGGGTGGCATTACCAGGCGGAGCTTGTCGTTGGGATAGTCGTGGTGAACGCCGTGCCAGATGAAGTGCAGGCGTTTACCCAGGCTACCCGGCGGCACCCAGTGAAAAACAAAACGGTGCAGCGTATATTCCGTAAAGGACCAAATAAATAGTCCGCCAAGAAACAAGCCCGCCAGGGACAAAAAACTTCCCTTTGCATGCCAAAGGCACCAGGCCATAATGGGTACATAGATGATGAGCGGCACGGAGAAGTGTACCTTTGAAAGCGCTTCCATCCAGTTGGCTTTAAACATCCTGGTGGAGTCAGCCGAACTGGAAACGAAATGTTGCTGATATTCTTTAGCTGCCATCAGATGAAGACTTGTTTTTATAGTCGCCTTTACAAACAGGCCGTGTCAGGTTTCCGGTGGTTGTAAGAAGGCGTTGTTTCTGGATGTGCATTTACCCTGACAACATTGTTGCGCAAGGGTTTTGGTTTCGGATAAGTTTTTGAAATAGCGTAAAGGGGAGGAGTAAACGAATACTGCGATTCGGGAAGATTAGTTTTTCTTTACCACCCGCAAAGGTAAGTCACATGGTCGAAGCGTAGTTAGCTACCATGCCGTTTTTAAACAATCGTTTAAAAAAATTACACAATACTGAAAATCCGGAGAGGGGTGGCAGAAAATCCTCCAGAGCCTTAAATGACCTTTCCTCAATCAAATTCTATGGTATCCCCCGCTTTGTAGGTCTTTTTTCCTTCGGCATCCGTCGGTGTGCCTTCTTCAGCCGGTGGTTCGGTTGGGCCCGTTTCTTCGCCAAACAAACTGGCCTGTTGCGGCGCTACAGCCGGTTCTTCCTTTTTTACGCCCTTTGGGGGGGCATCTTCCAACTCTTTTACACCAACAAGTAATTGGTCGCTTAGTTTGTTGCCGATGGCTTTCCAGCCTTTTACGTCCATGAAATCGCCCAGTGCGAGTTCGCCGGCCATGGGTTTGCCTTTTACTTTGAGGGTGTATTTGATGCGCGGGTTTTCCCGGACCGACACATAAAGCAGTTTTGACTTGGGATGGTCGGTAAGATAACCGTAGCGTTCTTTCAGTTTGCTGGTTTCGATATGGAACCGTTTGACCATCGTCCAGCCTTTGTGTCCGTCGAAGTGAACGGCGCTGACCACCAGTTGCGGGGTGAATTTGCACAGGTGCAGGATCTCTTTCATTTCGAAGCGCTGCTGCACATCGGTGTCTGTCACCTCATAGGAACCGTCATTATATAACACCAGCAGGCTGTCGCCTGTATCGAATTCGCCCAGCAGGCGACCGCGCTCCTGCGTGTTTAGGCGACCGGTGATATCGTCGAACCAGAGTTTCTGTGCACCGATGGTGCTTTTGCCGACCTCTTTTTGCCGGATCTGTTTTACCGGGTACCGCGTCAGGATATTTCCCTGCGAATCGCGGCCCTTGATAGCCAGTTCGGCAAAATCATAATCAAATACCTTGATCTTGGCCGTGCATCCGGGGCTGAGCGTGACGGTCACAAGTTCGCTTTCGCCGTTGGGATTTGCGGTAAAATACAGCACTTTGGAGCCTTTGGCGCCCGATCCGAGCTGGTATTCCTTGTCGCGGGTGATGGCGGTTACATTAAAACGTTTTACATAGGTGCGCCCTGATTTGGCGTCGACATATGCCATGTTGTAGGTCGTCCGCTCGTCGTTCTTCTTCCACACGGCGACGTGGATAATATCCTTGCCGACAAAAACCTTTTCGTCAACTTTTACCACTTTCATCACCCCGTCGCGGCGAAAGACAATGATATCGTCGATATCGGAGCAGTCCTGCACAAACTCGTCTTTTTTCAGGCCCATCCCGATAAAGCCTTCGCTGAGGTTTACATACAGTTTGGCGTTGTTGGCTACCACTGCCGAGGCCTGTATGGTATCGAATTGAACGATCTCGGTACGCCGTTCACGGCCTTTGCCGTGTTTGGCCAGTAGGTTTTCAAAATAGGCGATAGTGTATTCCGTCAGGTGCTCCAGGTGGTATTTGGCCTGCAGAAGTTCTTCGCTGAGTTTGGCGATTTCCTCGTCGGCCTTGAAGGAGTTAAACTTGGAGATGCGCTTGATCCGTATTTCAGTCAACCGGACCAGGTCGTCGTGCGTGATCTCGCGTAGAAGCCGGAGGCGTTTGTCGGTGGCGGCCGGCTTCATATCCGGTGTCACGACGTATTTCCGCAGTCCCTTGTCGATGGCCTCCAGCACGGCCTCCCAGGTTTCGCATTCCTCAATATCGCGGTAAATTCGGTTTTCGATGAATATTTTCTCGAGTGAAGCGAAATGCAGTTTTTCTTCGAGGTCGTGCTGCAGGATTTCCAGTTCCTGCCGGAGCAGGTCTTTGGTGCGTTCGGTGGACAGGCGGAGCAATTCGTTCACATCGGTGAACAGGGGCTTGTTGTCGACAATGACGCAACAGTTGGGGCTGATGCTGACCTCGCAGGCCGTGAAGGCGTAGAGTGCATCGATGGTGACATCGGGGCTCACGCCGTTTTGCAGTTCGATTTCAATATCGATATCGGCTGCTACCTTGTCCGTCACTTTTTTGATCTTGATCTGGCCTTTTTCGTTGGCTTTCAGGATGGAGTCGATCAGGTCGCCGGTGGTCACCCCGAAGGGTATTTCCGTGATCTGTAGCGTTTTTTTATCCAGTTCCCTAATGCGTGCACGCACGCGCAGTTTGCCGCCGCGCGCGCCGCCGTTGTAGTTGGCCGCGTCGACGAGACCGCCTGTTGGAAAGTCGGGGACCAGGTCTGCTTTTTTGCCTTTCAGCACCACAATACAACTTTTGATGATCTCTATAAAGTTGTGCGGCATAATCTTGGTACTCAGGCCCACCGCTATGCCCTCTGCGCCCTGGGCGAGTACGAGCGGAAATTTCATGGGCAGGTTGACAGGCTCCCGTTTGCGGCCGTCGTAGCTCATCTGCCATACCGTGGTATCGGGGTTGAACGCCACGTCGAGCGCGAATTTGGTCAGGCGCGCCTCTATATAACGCGGTGCGGCGGCAGAGTCGCCGGTCCGGAAATCACCCCAGTTGCCCTGGCAATCGATGAGCAGGTCCTTCTGACCCATGTTCACCAGCGCGTCGCCGATGGCTGCGTCGCCGTGCGGGTGGAATTGCATCGTTTGTCCGATCAGGTTGGCGACCTTGTGGTAACGGCCGTCGTGCTGTTCGAACATGGCGTGCAGGATGCGGCGCTGAACGGGCTTGAGCCCGTCTTCCAGCGCAGGTACCGCGCGCTCGAGGATAACATAGGAGGCATAATCCAGAAAATAGTTCTGGTACATCCCCGAGAGCGTGACGATGGTATCTTCTCCGTTATGAGAAGTGGTGGGAGGTGTAGAGTTGTCGCGTTTTTGCTTTGCCATAATCGTATGCCGGAACGGGATTCCGGCGGGTATTTAAAGCCGGAACGGGGTTCCGGCATACTTTTCAATTGTCGATTTCACTAAACAGTAACTTGTTTCCGAAGGGATCGATCAGGCTCATGCCGATTCCCTCCCAAACGCCATCCTCGATGGAAGGCCTGTAATATTTGTATTTTTTTGCGGCCAGGCTTTTGTGCCATTCACGCAATCCCCTGCAACGTACGAACACTTTGCCCCCCGGTGTACAGTCGCCATAGTGTTCGCTCAGGTGGAGCGTCAGCCCGCCGAGCGAAATTTGCATATACAACGGCGTGCCCTCCTCGAAGCGGTGTTCCCAGTCCACGTTAAACCCCAGCCAGTCACAGTAGTACTCCCTGGCTTTATGCTCGTCGAAGATACGGACAAGCGGTATCGTTTGTTCAATGGACAGCATGGTGCGGGGTCATTCAGGCTTAAAATGAGGGTTTTTGATAATGCCGATCACATTGCCCCAGGGGTCTTTTACCGTGGCCACGATGATACCTTCGCCGACATCGGCGGGTTTTGAAAGAGCCGTTGCGCCCTGTGCCAGCAGCCGTTCGTAGATGGCCGCTGCGTCGTCGACTCCCCAGTAGGTTTCCACGCTTGCGGTCTTGCCGGCAGCCGGGGCATCGTCGGGCAGCAAGCCGAGTTCAAAGCCGCCGACATTGAAGCCCACGTAGAAAGGTTCGTTAAAATAGGGGCCGAAGCCAAGCACTTCCGAATACCATTCTACCGCCCGGTCGAGATCGTCGACGCGGTAGATACAGGTGCGCAGGCCTAGAAATGGCGTATCCATGGGCAGGGATTGAGGTGAACAAATATTATTGCTGCCGGCAAAAGTAATAGAAATTGTTTTTTTAAAACAAAACTTTTTGTGTTTTAATATCATGAAGTGTACGCATCTGCCTCCTTAAAGCGCCAAATGTCGTACACCATCACGGCAATAATGATTCCGGCGGGGATAAAAAATATTTTTGTGTGCAGGTGGGGAAACACACCGACGCTCAGCATGGCCCCGAATACGAAGCTGATCATGACGATGAATCGCAACAGTGCTTCCCGTTGGATAAGGCGGCGTTTTTCGCCTTCGGAATGAAATATTTCGGCAATATCCACCCCGAGTTCGTTGACCACACCCGTCATCTGGCTGGCCTTGATCAGGGAGGAGGTCGTGAGGCTTACCATTGCGTTCTGGATGCCGATGGCAAACAACATCATCCCGGGAAAAGCCACGGGGTGCAGCGCCCCGGAATTGTCGGCAGCAGCGCCAACGAACATGAAGAGCCCCGCCACGACAGCCAGCGGTACCAGGTGGAGATAGCGCCACTTCAACAGTTTTTCGCGCTCCACGCACCACCCGGCAAAGAAGCCGCCGAGAAAGAATGCGAACAGCCACAAAAAAATAGATCCTGCGGTGTTGATCTTACCGGAGTACAGGTCGTGTGCAATCTGGGGCAGCAGGCCGGTTACATTGGTTACCACCACCGAAAAAGTCATCAGGCCGGCATAGATCACGATGCCCGAACTGAAAGGGTAGATAAAGGCGTACAGCATTTTGACCCTGAAGGAGCGCCGTCGAACTTTTTCGTTCGGCTTGATCAGGATTCCACCCAAAGGAGGTGGTTTAAGGTATTCGTACCAACGGTTTTTCATATGCGGTTGATTATTCTATCCTAAAATGTTGATTTTTGCGGGTCATTCCAATCCATATCTACTTTTCCATCAAGGCAGTAAACATCCATTGCTGCCCAATTACTGTAAATTCCGGTCCCATGCGCACATTACAATCCTGGCTTTCCATTC
>CALMBD010000293.1 GCA_937861115.1 uncultured Bacteroidota bacterium
CCGATATCATCGAGACCAATACCTTCAACAGTACGTCCATTTCACAGGCAGATTACGATATGCCACCCGGCATCGCCTATGAAATAAGCCTGGCAGCCGCCCGGATTGCCCGGAAAGCCGCCGACCATTTTTCGGCTCAAACACCCGGGAAGCACCGTTTTGTTGCAGGCGCACTGGGGCCGTTGAATAAAACCCTGTCGCTGTCGCCCGACGTCAATGATCCCGGCTATCGGGCCCTTGATTTTGACGAAGCCAAAACCGCCTACGCCGAACAAACGCGGGGGCTGGTGGAGGGTGGCGCCGATATTTTGCTGGTTGAAACCATTTTCGACACCCTAAACGCCAAGGCGGCCCTCTTCGCCATAGATGAGGTGTTCGAAGAAATGGGGGTAAAACTCCCCATCATGATTTCCGGCACCATCACCGACGCTTCGGGGCGCACCCTGAGCGGCCAGACCGTGGAAGCCTTCTGGATATCGGTAAAACACGCCAGACCCTTCTCCGTGGGACTGAACTGTGCCCTTGGCGCCGAAGAAATGCGCCCCTTTCTGGAATCGCTCTCCGGTCTGGCGGACTGTTACGTGAGCGCCTACCCCAATGCGGGCCTGCCCAACGAGTTTGGCGAATACGATCAAACACCGCATGAAATGTGCAGCTTCGTAGAGGACTTTGCCCGCTCCGGTTTTGTGAATATTGTGGGCGGGTGTTGCGGTACTACCCCTCAACACATTCGCCACATCGCACAGCACATTCAAAATATCCCGCCCCGAACACCCGCCAAGCCACTGCCCTATAGCATGTACAGTGGCCTGGAGCCGCTGATCGTGCGGGAAAACACCAATTTTATCAACATTGGCGAGCGGACCAACGTCACCGGTTCCTCCAAATTTGCCCAACTCATCAAGTCCGGCAATTTTTCCGAAGCGCTAACCGTGGCCCGACAGCAGGTAGACGGCGGAGCACAGATCATCGACGTCAACATGGATGAAGGTCTGCTCGATTCGGAAAAGGCAATGGTCAAATTCCTGAACCTGATGGGGGCCGAGCCTGATATTGCGAAACTTCCGGTTATGGTGGACTCCTCCAAATTCAGCGTGATCGAGGCGGGTCTGAAGTGTTTACAGGGAAAAAGCATCGTCAATTCGATCTCCATGAAGGAGGGTGAAGCGGAATTTATCCGGCAGGCCAAAATTTGCCGTCGTTACGGCGCCGCGGTGGTGGTGATGGCTTTCGATGAAAAAGGACAGGCAGACACTACTGCCCGCAAGGTGGAAATTTGTCAGCGCGCCTACCGAATCCTTACCGAACAAGTTGGCTTTGAGCCTGCCGACATCATTTTTGACCCCAATGTGTTCGCCGTTGCAACCGGTATTGAAGAACACAATGAGTACGCCATCAATTTTATAGAAGCGACCCGGATCATCAAAAAATCCTGCCCCGGCGTAAAGATCAGTGGCGGTGTCAGCAATCTCTCCTTTTCGTTTCGCGGCAATAATACCGTGCGCGAAGCCATGCATGCTGCCTTTCTCTATCACGCCATCCAGGCCGGCATGGATATGGGCATCGTCAATGCAGGCATGATCGAGGTGTACGAAGAAATACCCAAGGATTTGCTGAAATGCATCGAAGATGTATTGTTCAACCGACACCCGGATGCCACGGAAGAACTGGTCAAACGCGCGGAATCTTTCAGAACCACGGGAGGCAAGCCGATCGGCGAAGACCTCGCCTGGCGGGAAAATACCGTGCAGGAGCGCATCACCCACGCCCTGGTGAAAGGTATCGACAAGTTCATCGAGCAGGACATGGAAGAAGCCAGACTGCTCTACCCTGCCCCGCTTCAGGTGATTGAGGGGCCGCTTATGGACGGCATGAATGTCGTGGGCGACCTGTTCGGCTCGGGAAAAATGTTCCTGCCACAGGTGGTCAAATCGGCGCGTGTAATGAAAAAGGCGGTCGCCTACCTGACTCCGTTTATCGAGGCGTTGAAAGGTTCGGGGGAACGCAGATCGAAGGGGAAAATTCTCATGGCAACGGTCAAAGGGGATGTGCATGATATCGGCAAGAACATTGTCGGCGTGGTATTGGGATGCAACAATTACGACATTGTTGACCTCGGTGTGATGGTTCCGGCTGACAAAATACTGAAAGCGGCCCAGGAAGAAAATGTCGATGTGATCGGTCTTTCCGGATTGATCACGCCTTCTCTCGACGAGATGGTCCACGTCGCCAAGGAAATGCAGCGCCTGGGCATGAAGGTTCCGCTGCTGATCGGCGGCGCCACCACCTCCAAAACCCACACAGCCGTCAAGGTAGAACCGCAATACCAAAACGCCCCCGTGGTACATGTGCTCGATGCCAGCAGAAGCGTTGCTGTCGTGAGTTCCCTGCTGACCAAAAACAGTGCGGAAAACGAACTCTTCACGGCCAACATCAAAACCGAATACGAACGGATACGGGTACAGCGGGCCGGGCGCCAAAGTGCCCGGCAATCCCTGACCCTTGCCCAGGCTAGGGCCAACAAACTCCAGATCGACTGGTCGCAGTACACCCCTCCCAAGCCGGCTTTTCTAGGCATCAAGACATTTGATCAATACCCGCTCGAATCGCTGACGGAATACATCGACTGGACGCCTTTTTTCCAAAGCTGGCAACTGGCCGGTAAATTTCCCGCCATACTCAACGATAAGGTCGTGGGGACTGAAGCGCAGCAGTTGTACCGCGATGCGCAATCGCTGCTCCGGCGCATCATCGATGAAAAGTGGCTTTCGGCGCGGGCCGTTATCGGCATCTTTCCGGCTGCACCTGCCGGCGACGATGACATACGGCTGTATACCGATGAAACGCGGACCCGGGAACTGGCCACGCTCCACCACCTGCGTCAGCAAAGTCTGAAAGCACCGGGGCAACCCAATTTCTGCCTGAGCGACTTTATCGCGCCTTCGGGCGACTACCTCGGCGCCTTTGCCGTCACCACCGGGGCTGGCCTGGAAGAACACGTTAAACGATTCGAGGCGGCACACGACGACTATAATGCCATTATGCTCAAAGCACTGGCCGACCGGCTCGCCGAAGCATTTACCGAGCGGATGCACGAACTGGTGCGCAAGGAATACTGGGGGTATACTTCGGCAGAACAACTGGATAACGAACAACTCATCAGCGAGCAATACCAGGGCATTCGCCCGGCGCCGGGTTACCCCGCCTGCCCCGAGCACACTGAAAAGCGTACCCTCTGGAATCTGCTGCAACCCGATAAAAATGCAGGTATCACCCTGACGGAAAGCTATGCCATGTATCCGGCGGCATCGGTAAGCGGCTGGTATTTCAGTCACCCGGAGGCAAAATATTTCGGTCTCGGACAAATCGGTAAAGACCAGGTGGAAGACTATGCCCGGCGAAAAGGCATGGCATTTGCGGAAGCGGAACGGTGGCTGGCGCCTGTCCTGGATTACGATGTCTGACCTCCAGTCCCAATTGTGGCCGGTAAGCGACAAAAAAGGAATAATTCTTGCCGAAGGTTTTGGGCAGTCTCAAGATTGAGTAATTTTGCTGCTCAATTTTGAGCATGATCGATGCACTTATTTCTTCCAAAACGCGGATTAAACTGTTGTTGAAATTTTTCCTCAACAGCCATGCCACGGCGTATCTGCGCAGCCTGGAAAGCGAGTTCGGCGAATCCTCCAACGGGATACGTATTGAACTGAACAGACTCGAGCATGCGGGACTGCTGACATCCGGTAGCGAGGGCAACAAGAAAATTTTTCGTGCAAATACGGCCCATCCCCTCTTTCGTGAAATACACAACATCGTCATGAAACACATAGGGCTCGACCAGGTGATCGAAAATGTGATCCGGCGCCTTGGCGATGTGCAACGGGTTTACCTTGTCGGCGACTTTTCAAAAGGCATCGACAGCCAGGTGATCGACTTAATCTTTATCGGCGATTTTGATAAATCCTATCTCACGACCCTGGTCGAAAAGGCAGAAAAAATCGTGGGCAGGAAGATTCGCTACCTGATCTATGCGTCGGAAGAGGCCGGGGCAATTGACTGGAAACAATACAACCCCGAACCCCTCCTATTATGGAGCCTTTCAACGGAAACTAATCCTCCCAATATTATCAACTAAATGTAAATCTTAATCTAATTGACCATGTATCAGGCACTTAAGAGCAAAAAAAAATCCCTGGCCGTCGTCGGACTCGGCTATGTGGGTTTGCCAATTGCGTTGGAATTTGCCCGCCATTTCAAGGTAATCGGCTTTGACATCAACAAAACGCGTATTGAAATGATGCGCCGGGGCGAAGACCCCAGTCGCGAACTTGACCCTTCGGCATTCGAGGGTACCGACATTATTTTCACCGATGAGATCGATGAACTGCGCAAAGCAAGTTTTTTTGTGATCGCAGTACCGACCGACATTGACGAGCACAAGGTACCCGACCTGAACCCGCTGAAAAAATCTTCTGTCAGTGTCGGTAAAGCCCTGAAAAAAGGGGATTATGTCGTGTACGAATCCACCGTTTATCCCGGTTGTACGGAAGAGGATTGCCTGCCGATCCTGGAAGAACAGTCCGGGCTGAAAATGGGCCGTGACTTTAAACTCGGCTACTCTCCCGAACGCATTAACCCGGGCGACAAAACCCGGCCGCTGACAAAAATTCTTAAGATCGTGAGCGGCAGCGATGCGGAATCGCTGGATGAAATTGCAAGCACCTACGCACACATTATTGAGGCCGGGGTATACAAGGCCAGCAGCATTAAAGTGGCGGAAGCAGCCAAAGTCATCGAGAACACCCAGCGCGACCTCAACATTTCGCTGATGAATGAGCTCGCCATGATATTCGACCGCATGGGTATCGATACCCAGGAAGTGATTAAGGCAGCGGGTACCAAGTGGAACTTCCTGAAGTTTTATCCCGGCCTCGTGGGCGGGCACTGCATCGGTGTCGATCCGTATTACCTCCTGCACAAATCGGTGGAACTCGGATACGAGCCGCAGGTCATTCTCAGCGGCCGTCGCATTAACGATGGCATGCCTGCCTGGATCGCCAAGAAACTTGTCCAATTGCTGATCCAGAAGGAGAAGAGCCCCGGTCATGCCAAAGTACTTGTGCTGGGCATCACCTTTAAAGAAGATGTGGCCGATATTCGCAACTCAAAAGTTGCCGCACTTGTACATGAACTGCAGGATTTCTCCATCAACGTTCACATTGCCGACCCGCATGCTTCACCCAACGAGGTGGCGCACGAATACAAACTGACGCTGGTGGACAAGATATCTGACGATTACGATGCAGTAGTGGTGGCTGTGGCACACGAACAATACAAGAAATATGACAGTGCTTTTTTCAAATCCATCACCCGCGAAAACGCGATCCTGATGGATCTGAAGGCGCTGTACCAGGATATAGACCCCGCATTACATTACTGGCGGCTTTAATATCCGTTGCCTTTGTACAGTTTTAATGTACTGTAATTCAAATAATTGCCAATCAATTGCCATAAGTCCCCCCGCAACTTATGAAAGGCGAAGCCTTGCCGCCTGGAGAGCGCCGGCAGAAGCACGTATTACGGGAATAACGGGCTTCTGCCCGAATCAACTCTTCATCATCACAATTTTCTATTGCTCATGAACATCAGCATGGTTGACCTCAAGACCCAATACCTCCACATCAAACAGGAAGTGGACCGCGAGATTGCCGAAGTTATCGACTCTACCCAATTTATCGGCGGAGCCAAGGTCACCGCTTTTCGCGAAAATCTCGAAAAGTACCTGGGCGTCAAACACGTGATCCCCTGCGCCAACGGAACGGATGCCCTCCAGATCGCCATGATGGCGCTCGGCCTCCAACCCGGCGACGAGGTGATCGTCCCTGCCTTTACCTATGTTGCCACGGCAGAAGTTATAGGCCTGTTGGGCCTTACGCCTGTCATGACCGACGTAGACCCCGACACCTTTAATATTCGTGTCGATCATATCGAGGCAGCCATTACGCCGCGCACCAAAGCGATCGTCCCGGTACATCTGTTCGGACAATGTGCGGATATGGAGCCGATCATGGCGCTGGCCAAAAAGCACAACCTGTATGTTATTGAGGACAATGCGCAAGCCATCGGCGGTGACTACACTTCCCCTTCTACCGGCCTCAAAAGCAAAACAGGTACCATCGGACACTACGGTTGTACTTCCTTTTTCCCCTCTAAAAATCTGGGATGTTACGGCGACGGCGGCGCATTGATGACCAATGACGACGAGCTTGCAGCAGCAGCCCGGATTATCGCCAACCACGGCCAGTCGAAACAGTACTACCATGACAAAATCGGGGTAAATTCACGCCTCGACGCCATTCAGGCTGCCGTGCTACTGGTTAAATTGAAATACCTGGATGCCTATTGTGCCGCACGCGCACGCGTTGCCGACACATACGACCAGGCATTTGCCGGCATTGCGGCTTTAAAAACGCCGGTGCGAGCCCCCTACTCCACCCATGTGTTTCACCAGTACACCATGCAGGTGACAGACGGCCGCCGGGATGCACTGAAGGCTTTTCTTGCCGAACAGGAGGTGCCTTCCATGATCTATTACCCGGTTCCGCTTTACAAACAGGAGGCTTTCAAGCAATACTGGAACGGCATAACATTGCCGGTAACGGAAAGGCTCTGTGAAACCGTTATTTCCTTGCCTATCCATACAGAAATGACGCCGGAAGTACTGGAGAAGATCACCGGAGCCGTAAAGGCCTTTTTCGCAGGCAGCTGATTGTGCAGGAATAGCATTGCAGAAAGGAGCATCTTTGCTACCTTGTTTCCCCTTTCGAATTCTTACATACCATGACAAAACCGGTTCAACTGTTTTTTCGCAGCGCCTTGGTCTTGCTGTTTTTTAATCTCTTTTTCGGTACAACCTATTCGCAGAACCCAACACCTTCCAATGCATCCATACGGCAGCAGGCAAGCCAGGAGATACAACGGAGGGGACTGGATGAATCGGAAGTCCGTACCCGGCTGCTTCAAAAAGGCATTGACATAGATAGCATTACGCCCGAGCAGTTGCCCGGTCTCCAGGGAACGATTGAAAGTGTAATCGCCGAAATGGAGGCGGAAAAAGCGAATGCGAACAAAGTGCCGCCAGCCGAAAATGCCCCGGCCGCTCCACAGGCAGCGCCGAATCCCGGAAGCATTTCCCGCGAACAAGCCGAACAAATCCAGCAAAAAGTACGGCAGGGCATCAGCGTACAGGAGGCCATTTCTGAAGGCCTCGTTGCCACCGATACCCTGCCGCCGGCGCAAGTGTACGGCCAACACCTTTTCCGCGATAAATCGCTGGCCGTATTCCGAACCACCAACGAGGTAAAACCACCGGATAGTTACATCCTCAGCCCCGGCGATGTCATCACCATCAGTATTTTCGGTGCATCACAGTTCGACAACCGGTTTGAGATTCTGAAGGACGGGTATATCCAGCCCGTTAATATGCCCAAAATTTTTCTCAAAGGCGTTCCGCTTGGAAAGGCCAAAACACTGCTCAGCAGCCGGTTCAGCCAGTTTTACCGCTTTACGCCCGAGCAATTTGCGGTAAGCCTGACAACAGCCAGGAGCATCACGGTCAACATTTTCGGGGAAACCGTTCACTACGGCAGTTTCTCGATGTCGGCCATCAACACGGCATTTAACGCCCTTATGGCTGCATCCGGCCCCAACGACCTGGGCACCGTGCGCAATATCCAGGTTATCCGCGGGAAGGAGTCCCGGCGTCTGGACATTTACGCATTCATGAATAACCCTGCTATACAGTACGATTTTTTCCTCGAAGACAATGATATCATTCACGTACCTGTTGCAGAGCGGATCGTCGGAATTCGCGGGGCCATCCGGCGCCCGTTCCGTTATGAACTGGTAGGAAATGAAAACCTGCTTCAACTCATCGGGTTCGCCGGCGGGTTGCGCGCAGATGCGTACCGGGAGCTGTTGCAGGTCAGACGATTTGAACAGGACAAACAAATCCTGATAGATGTTAACCTGAATGACCTGATAGCCCAGAACGAGGACTTTGTTCTGAAAAACGGCGATGAGGTGATCGTTCGAACCATCCTTGCGCCAATAGAAAACATTGTTACCATTGATGGAGCGGTGGATTTTCCGGGGCAATACGCGCTCAGCGAAACCCAACGACTCAGCGATCTGCTCAAAAAGGGTGGAATCAGGTCTGATAGCCGCACGGATATTGCCTTTTTACTGCGCACCAATACGGACAACACGACCCGGCTGGTTCAAATAGATATTGATGCCATTGTTTCTTCACCCGGAACCGATCAGGACCTCGTGCTTCAGCCCAAAGACAGGGTCAGCGTGTTCCGGAAAGGTCGTTTTACCGATAATAGCATCGTGTCTATTTCCGGGGCCGTCCGCGACAGCATGGTTTCCTATCCCTATACAAAAGACTCCTCTCTTACCTTGCAGCGGGCGATCTTGCTGGCAGGCGGGCTCAGTCCGGATGCCAACGGGATGGGCCTGATCACCCGGAACAACCCCGGCAATGTCAAAAAACTGGAATACATTGAAGTCGACCTGGCAGCCGCTTTTGACAATCCCGGTTCACCGGCCAATATTACACTGAAACCATATGACCACCTTGAGGTACTGTCCCGTTCTACCTATGCCGATACGGCAACCATCAAGGTAAGCGGCGCTGTCCGGCGGCCGGGCAAGTTTATTTACGGGGCCAATATGAGCCTTCGCGACGCCCTGCTGTTAGCCGGCGGGTTGAAAATGGAGGCCGCCCGCAACCGCCTCGATATTTACCGGATACAGATCAGGGAAAACGAGCCTACGCGCGCGATTGTCGCCACCGCACAGGTTGACAGCAGCCTCGCCTCCGCATCGGGATTTGCCATTTTACCATTCGACGAAGTCGTAGTACGCACTGTTCCCGAGTTTGAATTTCAGCGCTTTGTCACACTGGAGGGCGAGGTGCGTTACCCGGGCCGGTATGCTTTGATCAGTGACAACGAGACCTTGTCCGACCTCATTCAGCGTGCCGGAGGGCTCAGCTCGGAATCATTTGCAGAAGGAACATCCCTGTACCGCCAGAAGGAACAAAAAGGATATGTCGTTACCGACCTGAGTCAGGCGCTGCGCAACTACCGGTCGATACACAACCATATTCTGAAGGATGGCGATATTATTACCGTACCCAAGCGCGAAGACCTGGTGTCCATTCGCATCGGGAATACACGCGCTTCGGAGGTCATCAGCGCACCGCTCATTGCCAGCGGCCTGATCAACGTCGCTTACTCGCCGGGCAAACGCGCAGGATGGTTTATCCGAAAATACACTGCCGGCTTCGGTAAAAATGCGAAGCGCACGCATGTAACCGTGGAACAACCGAACGGCAAGATCAACCGTACGCTCAATTTCGGACTGTTCAAAGTTTACCCGCGCGTTACCAAAGGTTCCGTCATTTCCGTCGGTGCCAAACCTGAAAAAGTAAAAAAGGAACCTGCGGAGAAGAAACCCATTGACTGGGACAAGGCTTTTACGCAAATACTGGCTACGGTTGGTACCCTTGCGACGGTGCTGTTGGCCGTATCTGCGCTCAAAAACTGATGACCAATCGACATGAACGACAACCTGCCCGACATCAGTCATCTTGCCATTAACGAGGAAGCGGACGTTTCCCTCGGCGCCATCATCGGCCGGGCTAAGGAATATTACGCAGAGCTGCTGCGCAACTGGAAGACGCTCGTGCTGATCTGCCTGCCCTTTTTGGTGTGGCAGGGCTACCTTGCCCTGACTACTCCGGTTACGTACCAGACCAGGCTAACGTTCATGGTTGATGAAGAAAGCGGCAACCGGGGCGGTCTGCTCGGCAGCTTGCTTGGAGGTATCGGGCTTTCGTCGACGGACAACAACAACGACCGAATACTTGAACTGGCCAGATCCATGCGCATCATCCGAATGGCGCTGTTTCAACGGGTTTCGATCGATGGACAGACGGATTACCTGGCCAACCATTTTATCCGGATACAACAATTGGACGAGGAAGAGTGGAATAAAAAACCCAAATACCCCGGACAACCCAGTCTGCACGGATTCCTGTTTACCCGCGACAGCGTGGAACAGTTTAACCGCCTGGAATACGCGGCTTTAAAATCGCTCTACGGGATGCTTGTCGGCAGCGAAGAGCACCAGCCCCTGTTTGGCGCCCGTAACAATGCCGATTCGGGTATCATGACCTTGTCGCTCAATACCCGCTCTGAAGCGCTGACCATTGCCCTGCTGCGCGCCATTTTCGATCAGCTCAGCGATTTCTACATCAATGCTTCTACGGAAAAGCAGTTGGAAACCTACGAGATCATCCGGGCAAAGGCCGACTCGCTCCGCCGGCTGCTGGCAGGTACGGAATACCGCGCTGCACAGTTCAGGGAACAGAACAACATGCTGTTTCGGCCGACTGACGAATTGCCCGTTGAACGCCTGTCGCGCGATAAAAACATGTATGCACTGATGTACGGAGAGTCCATCAAAAACCTGGAACTGGCCGATTTTGCCCTGCGCAACAAGGTGCCTTACGTTCAGCCGATCGACCTTCCGGTACCGCCTCTGGTCGGTACACCGTATGGCAAAAAAAAGGCGCTCGCGCTGGGGTTGGGGCTTGGCCTTTTACTGGGAGTCCTTTTCGTTTCGATCCGTAAAATGATTCGCGACCAACTGGCCGGTTCGGCACAACAAACTCCCGAGGCATAGTGCTCACTGCATTGTCGAAATTATCCGGCGTGTCGCGCAAAAGCCTCTTTGAGGCAATCTTTACCATTGGCGGGCGGATTTTCTCCGTATTTCTGGTCATCGCCACTACAAAGTTTCTGACCACTTTTCTCAGTGAAGCAGAATACGGCCAACTGGCTTTGTACAACATCACCGCTACCCTGCCTTCCACCTTTTTCTTCGGTCCTGTCGGACAGGGCATACTCCGTTTCTATCCTATCGCAAAGGAAAAGAGCCATCTGGGCGCTTTCCACCACGCCTACAATAAATTACACAGTTACGGCGCAAGAGCAACCCTGGCAGCGGGATGTCTTGCTGCGCTGACCTGCTGGTTTGCAGGTAACCTGAACTGGGCAGCAGCCTCCATCCTGATTGCCGTAGCCAGCATCGTTTATTCCCGAAACACCTATCGTTACGGACTGCAAAACGCAGCGCGCAAGCGCACCCTTGCCCTTGGGCTGGAAACCGGCGAACGGGTATTGCAGCAAGTACTTGCCGTCGCGCTTTTGTGGTTTCTTACCGGCAACCCGCTGATCGTTCTGGCCGGATATCTGGCTGCATCGGCTCTTTTTTCTTTCATAAATGGCTATTACTACCCAAAATCCTTCCCGGAAATTTTCGATCCCGCCGCAACTGCTTCTGCAGCCCCCCACCAGCCTGCCTATACCAGAGATATCTTAAAGTACTCCTGGCCCTTCATACTCTTCGGTGTGTTTTTCTGGGTACAAAACGCATCCGAGCGCTGGACGCTGGAATTCCTGTGCGATACCGAAATGGTGGGCCGTTATGCCGTTTTGAACCAGATCGGTTTCCAGTCGCTCAACCTGCTTTTCGGTTCTATCAGTTATTTTTTGTTCCCCATCCTGTTCAACCGGGCAGGCAGTCTGCAGAACAGCGGACAGTTTGAACATGCAGACCGGCTCAATCGCTGGTACCTGTGGTTTAATGCAGGGCTTACCCTGACACTGGTGTTGGTATTCTGGGCATTTGGCGTCGAAGTGATCCGCCTGCTCAGCTCTGAAAAATACACAGAAGTAGCCTGGCTGTTGCCCCTGATGGCCCTGGCAGGGGGATTATTCAATTTTGCGCAGAATTATGCCAACAGGTATATGCTTGCATTAAAAACATCGAAACTGGTCGTTCCTAAAGTCGCGGCTTCTATTGCCGGTATTACACTCAATTTTTTTGGCACACTTTACTACGGGCTTCCCGGTCTGGTAGTTTCGGTAGTTATTACCCAGGCATTGTATGTTCTGTTAGTTGTAACGGTTTGGCTCCTCACGAAGCGAACCTGATAATCGATTTCAAATACCCGCTACGTACGCATGAAAAATCTGGCAAAAAGCATTCTTGACCTGTTCCCCAATTCACTGACAAGTCCATTAATTGCGCGTTACAGAAACTTGCAGAGCAGAAAACAGGCCGAACAATGGATAAAAAACGGCAAACCCGGTGCTGCGCCTCATGTCGTAAAACAAGAGATGATTCTTCGATTGGGTCAACAATTTGCCTGCCGTATTCTAGTTGAATCCGGAACCTTTATGGGCGATATGGTGGAAGCCCAAAAAAACAATTTCGACTGTATCTATTCCATTGAGTTGAGCCACGAACTGTGGAAACAGGCTTGCCAGCGTTTTGAAGGCAAAAAACACATAGAGATACGGCAGGGTGATAGCGGAAAAGTGATGGCCGATATTACTTCGGGGTTACAGGAAAAGACCCTGTTTTGGCTCGATGGTCATTATTCGGGCGGCATTACTGCAAAAGCTGAAAAAGAGTGCCCGATCTATGAAGAACTGGAATCCATCCTGCAACACAACAGCATGAACCACGTGATCCTGATCGACGATGCACGGCTGTTCGACGGCACACATGATTATCCCAAACTGGATGAATTGCTGTCCAGCATTATGCCGAGACTGGGTCGATACAGTGCCCAGGTTGAAAACGATATCATTTGTTTATTGCCAGAATCGCCCACCACCCCTGCTTAACCAAAAACATAAGGTACTACATCCATGTGCGGCATAACCGGCATCATCGGCCCGGGCTACGACCACGATCAACTGGACCGGATGATGCAACGCATTACCCATCGCGGACCCGACGGAGAAGGAAAATGGACGGCGGGTAATATCTCCCTGGGTCATCTGAGGCTTAAAATTATTGACCTGTCGGATCGCGCCGCACAGCCAATGGTCTGCCGGGCCACTCAAAACACACTGGTTTTCAACGGTGAAATATACAACTATAAAGAGATCCGCGCGGAGCTGGAAGGCCGGTACATGTTTCAATCGGACAGCGATACGGAAGTCATCCTTGCCGCATACGCTGTCTGGGGACCGGAAGCCATCGGCCGGTTGCGCGGCATGTTTGCCTTCGCCCTGTACGATGCCCGGCGCCGTGCAACCCTGCTTGTGCGCGACCGCTTCGGTATCAAGCCCTTGTATTACAGGGCAGGCGTTGATTTCCTGCTGTTCTCGTCTGAAATAAAGGGACTGATCAACCTTCCGGGGTTAACACACAGTCCAAACCTGCACAAGGTCTTCGGGTTTCTGGCCCACCGGCATTTGGATACCGACTCCCAAACTTTTTTCAGCGAAATATTTCAATTGCCCCCGGCCACATACGCCTGGGTTGGTGAAACCGGGGACTTGTCAAATCCTGTAGAGTACTGGAAACCGCCAAGACCCGGAGATCGACACATACTGGAGCAGGATATGGAGGCCTTTCGAAGTGAATTGCGGAACAGTATCAGGCTGCACCTGCGCGCCGACGTTCCGGTTTCCTGCTTCCTGTCGGGTGGACTGGATTCTTCCAGCATAGCCTGCCTTGCAGCAGGTATGCTGGATAAGGAGCGGCCCTTGCAGACCTACTCCTCTATTCTGGTGGAAAAAAACGAGGAGAACGCGTTGATCGATGTCGTACGGGATTACCTGCCCGGTTGTATACACCACGGTGTCGTTTTTGACGGCGGTAATTTTCTGGAGGAACTCCCCGCTATTACCTGGCACCACGACGAACCTTTTGCAGATGCATCCATGTATGTTCACTGGGAGCTCTGCAAACTGGCACAATCGCACGGTACCAAAGTGATGCTGTCCGGAAACGGTGGAGATGAATTGCTTGGAGGTTACGCCAACCACTTGTATGCACAACTGGCCAGGATATTACGGCAGGGTAAGATCGGCCTGTGGCTGGAGTACCTTGGCAGATATCCGATCCATCGCCCGGAATCGTCCTTCCAGTTCTTTGTGCGATCCATACAGGAAGTGCTGCCTTTTACGCTGCGGGAGTTGCAAAAAGATATTCAGGGTTTGCCGGTCAGAAAATTGCTGCAGGGTCAAATTAAGGCAAATACATATATATTTTACAGGTATCACGATAATGACCCGTATTTTGCCAACGTATTGAACAACCTGCGCAGCTGGACTATCCCCCAGTTTCTGCATTATGAGGACCGAAATTCCATGGCATTCGGGATTGAGATACGGGTGCCGATGCTGGACCATGTTTTCTGGGAGTTTGTGACAAAGTATACACCGCAAGACCTCTTAAAATACCGGACCAAGCAATTTTTACGGGACGCGCTGGAAGGCAGCGTTCCCGACCCGGTACTGAAACAACGCCTCAAGCATGGTTTTGCAGCCCCGCTGGAGCGCTTCGTTTACTATAACAAAACAGCAACCATTGAATTTTATCACGACCAGATTAAGTCAGTACCTTTCTTCAATCAGCCGGAAATTAGACGATTGGGTAAAGCAGTGGTACTCGACGGTGATCAAACCCGTTTCCACTATTTCTGGCGGGTACTGAGTACCGCCATCTGGTATAATACATTCTTCCATGCCTAAGGTAATTGCCCGAATCTTTGGAGGCCTTGGAAACCAACTGTTTATATACGCTACAGCGAGAGCCCTTGCGCAGCGAACCGGGGCAGAACTGGTACTGGACACCCATTCCGGCTTTCAGCGGGATAGTTATGAAAGACAGTTCTCACTCCAGCACTTCAATGTGCAGTACAGGGAGGCCAATGCAATGGAGCGCTTTGGCTTCCCGCTCGGACGCGGATTTCGTTACCTCTTGCGCAATGCCAACAGGCACCTGCCTGCCCAGCGGCGGTTTTATATCACCGATTTCTTTGATCCCGACAAGGCCTATCTCCCGGAAATTACCACGCGAAAGCCCGCGCCGCTCACCTGGCTGGAAGGATACTGGCAGTCGCCACGCTATTTCAAGGATATCCGCAAGACGTTGCAACACGAATTGCAGGTAAGCGGACCGCTATCAGCCAAAACAGTTTCCCTGGCTCAAACAATTCGGGAGGAAAATGCTGTTTGTATTCATTTCCGCATGTTGCGCCACATCATTAAAGGGGTGAAAACCGGGGTCGATCACAAACCCGAAGCGGCCTATTTCCGGAAATGCATCCATTTCATGTCACAAAAGCTGGGCAATCCGTTGTTTGTTTGCTTTTCCGACGACCCACAATCCGTCAAAAGTTACCTGTCGGATTCCGCTAATTTTCTTTTTGTGACCCACAACAAGGGCGACGAACGGGCATTTGAAGACTTCTACCTGATGGCCCAGTGCCGGCATTTTATACTTTCCAACAGCACCTTCGGTTGGTGGCCTGCCTGGCTGAACAACAACAGCGATAAGATCGTGATTACACCGGAGATTAACTATTGGGACAATCAGGACATCCTTCCTGACAACTGGTTGCGGTACGACCAGATAGTACATCTTGTTCACAGCGAAAAGAGTGAACGGCGTCGACCAAATTAAAAAATTTGCATATATAGATGCGCTGAGAGGACTTGCCATCGCTGGTGTAGTAATCGTCCACACCTTCCAGTATGGCAATATTCCTATTCCGGTCTATTTGGAAGGGATAATTGGTAACGGAGCCAGAGGCGTGCAGCTGTTTTATGTTGTAAGTGCCTTCACCTTAATGCTGTCCTTCAGCCAGCGGATTGGAAACGAACATTCTCCCGTCAGGAATTTTTTCTGTCGAAGATTCTTTCGGATAGCGCCAATGTACTACATCGGGATAGTGTATTATTTGTGGCAGGACGGACTCGGCCCGCGATATTGGCTGGGTGATATGGAACAGATTTCTGCTTTCAATATCCTATCGAACTTTACGTTCACCCACGGTTTTAACCCGTACTGGATTACCAGTGTTGTGCCGGGAGGATGGTCCATTACCGTGGAAATGACTTTCTACATAATGCTGCCGTTTTTGGCAAAGAGAATTAAGGATACAAACAAGGCATTTCTGTTTTTCTACCTGGCTATACTTTTACAAGGCATCCTTAAAGTCGTACTGCTAAAGTTCCCTTTTATTGCCTTTGAACGACTTTGGAAAGAATACCTGTATTTATACTTTCCCAGTCAATTGCCGGTTTTTGCCCTGGGCATAATGATGTTTTATATCATTAGAGAGGAGTCTTCTGCCAACCGCATTTCGGGATTAATGCTGCTGCCGCTACCCTTGTTGTTAATGATCCAGCTCGCTCTGGGCGCAAATATTTTTTTCCCGTCACATGTCTTGTTCGGGATGTGTTTCGTATTGCTGGGCGCCGCCTTGAGCAGATACCCCTCTGTGCTTTTAGTCAACAGGGTCTCCATATACCTGGGAAAGGTCAGTTACAGCATGTACATTGCGCACTTTGCAATACTGTATTGGCTATCAAAAACTGTTTTTTTTCAATTTTTTATGAAGTTTGGCAGTGCCGGGCTTATACCCATGATTCTGTTCGTTTTTCTGATGGTGGCTGTAGTGTCCACGATAACCTATAAGGCGATCGAAGTCCCGTTTCAAAATCTGGGGAAGACACTCATAGCACGATTGGAAAACAAGTCTTCTTATGTCGTTTAAAGAAGTTATTTATCGAAATTACGTCCAAAACCACACCCACGGTTTGTACGGGGCAGAGACGCTTGACGATATCCGCAGAAACATTCCCGCATGGCGGTATTATTTCGACAGGTTGTTGCCACAAAGCCGGGACGCCTCAGTTTTGGACATCGGATGCGGGAAAGGTAGCTTCGTTTGGTTTCTGCAGCAAGAGGGTTTTGCCGGCGCCTCGGGTATCGACGTTTCGGAGGAACAGATTGAATACGGCCAAACCCTGGGTATCCGGAATATCGAATGTGCCGACCTGAATGTATACCTTGCCTCCAGAAAGGAAGCGTACGATTGCATCATCGCACGCGATGTGATGGAGCATTTTTCCCGGCAGGAGATATTTGACATTTTGACACTGGTACGGTCGGCCTTAAAATCCGGCGGGTCGTTTATTATGCAATCGCCCAACGGCGAAGGGATATTTTTTACTGCCATATTATACGGCGACCTTACCCATGAAATAGCCTTTACCAGATCGTCGCTGCATCAACTATTCAGGAATACCGGGTTCGACAAAGTGCAGTGCTTTCCTGTCGGACCGGCTCCAACAGGTCTGACCTCCGCCATTCGGTGGCTGCTGTGGCAACTGATCGTGTTGAAAATGCGGTTCTACAAAATCGTGGAGACCGGCGACAGCAGCGGCATTTTCACCCGAAATCTTATCGCAAAGGCCATCAGAGATTGAAGCCCCGGTTCATCTTTCTGAATTCACACCCGATACAGTACTTCGCGCCGATGTACGCATACATGGTGCAGCACAACGCATTTGATATTACAGTATGGTATTGCTCTCAGCAAAGTGTGGAAAAACAACTCGATCGGCAATTCAATGTGGAGATGAACTGGGATATCCCTTTGCTGGAAGGTTATCCCTATACTTTTTTGAAAAATTATGCCCGGCACCCCTCTGTTTATAACTTCTGGGGCCTGCAAAACTGGAGCATTATCCGCCGGCTCAGGAAAGCCCCGAAAAGCATTGTGGTGATCAACGGCTGGCAATTTTTCCTTTACCTGGCAGCAATTGTCGCCGGGAAATTTTTTGGCCATACTATATGCCTGCGTGGCGAATCCCCCCTTAGTCACGAATTGAAAAAAAGCAGGTTAAAGCGCCTGCTGCGCAAGATATTACTGGGCAAAATGCTGTTTCAACTGGTGGATTATTTCTGTTACATCGGCGTCCAGAACAAGGCCTTTTACCGCCATTACGGTGTGCCGGAGTCAAAACTGATCTTCACCCCCTATTCGGTAGACAACAGACGGTTTCAAGGTTTTTTACCCAAAAACGACGCGGAGAAGGCTGCAGTTCGCCGAACCCTTCACCTTCCTGAAAACGAAGTAATTATCCTGTATTCCGGAAAATACATCGACAAAAAACGCCCGCAGGACTTGCTGCAGGCCTTTCTCTCCTTACCGCAAAAGAATTGCAGCCTGGTACTGTTGGGGGATGGGCCCTTGCGCGCTCATCTGGAGGAGATTATTCAACTATCCGGCAACAAAAAAGTAATCCTTACCGGATTTGTCAATCAGGCCGAAATACCGCATTACTACGCTGCTGCCGACATCTTCGTCATGTGTTCCGAAGCCGGGGAGACCTGGGGCCTGTCTGTCAATGAAGCCATGAACCTGGCCCTTCCGTTGGTGATCTCCGATGAAGTGGGCTGTGCTGCCGATCTCGTCGAACCGGGCGTAAACGGATTTGTATATCCTGTTGGAGATATCGCTGCGCTGTCCAATTATTTGACTACTTTAATAAATGACGGAACATTGCGTCGGAAGTTTGGGGCTGCTTCACTGAAAAAGGTCAACCAGTACTCCTATCAGGAAATCACGGATCATTTAAGCACCTTGCCTCTTGGTTAAAAAAATACTGTATATCGGTTGCACCAAACCGGGACAAACAAGTTACGAACGCATGACTGCAATGCGCGATCTGGGTTACGAGGTATCGGCCATCAATACCTGTACCCCGCTGGGGCTGTCTCAACGGGTATGGCAAAAAGCGACCTCAACGCTGGGTATGTTCACCGACCCACTGGCTCTGAATCGCTCCATACGGGAACATATGCGCCGGAATTCGGCCGATATCATTTGGGTAGACAAAGGCTTACGGGTAAAGGCATCTACGCTTCAATGGGTCAAACAAGGCTGGCCCGATTGTATCCTGGTGCACCTGAACCCGGATGACCCGTTTGGGCAGTACAGAAAGGGCTGGAAAATATTTCTGGAGGCTATTCCGCATTACGATATTCATTTTGTGGCCCGCACCCAGAACCAGGGGGAGTTTGCCGAATATGGAGCACGCTGTACCATTCCATACGACCGCTCGTATTCAAAACACCTGCACCGTCCTTTGACGCTCAGCCCGGAAGAGCAACAACAATTCGAAGTCCCGGTAGGCTTTGTAGGGTCGCATGCCCCCGACCGGGCCGATATGATTGCCTTTCTGATCGATAACGGAATTCCGGTAGCAGTATACGGCAACGGCTGGCAAAATAAATCCAACTGGAATACGATTAAACCCCATTACAGAGGGCCATCCAGGTTTGGCATTGAATACACCAAAATCATCAACGGCATGGGTATTGCGCTTCATTTCTTGCGGCATGAGAACCGCGATGAGCAAGACAGCCGGACTTTTGAAATTCCTGCATGCGGGGTATTCATGCTGGCAGAACGCAGCCCTAAACACGAGGAATTGTTTCTGGAGAACAGAGAGGCCGTCTTTTTCAGCAGCAGGGAAGAACTGATTGAAAAGGTCCGGTATTACCTTCAGCATCCCGAACAGGCAAAGGAGATTGCACAGGCGGGCCTGCAGCGTTGCCTGACATCGGGATATGACCACCACAGTAGAATGAAATCTATGTTAGGAATTATAAATCGGGGAGAAAAAGTATGATTACTGAAAGGAAATGGCTGACCATATAGACGTATATATCAAGTTATTAATAGCGCTATTCATCTCGCTGGGAATAGTTCGCCTGACAATCACGGTTGCGCCCAGGTTTTATACTTTGAGATTTATTACGGCCTATTATACATTTCAATTCATTGCAATACTTACTTTTCTTTCAGTTCAGCCAGATGCAAAAGTGTGGAATACAGACTTCCCAAATATGATACTTCGTGATTATGTTGACGAGATCATTTGGGGTTATCTCGTTTTCCAGATTGGGGTATTAATCAGCACTATCTTTGGCAATATTCCTTTCGGAAAGATTCAAAAGGGATTATCATTGACTGAATACATTAAAAAAAACGAAAAATATTTAACACCCCCACTAGTATTTTGTGCAATCATTACATTACTATATCCAATTTTATCTTTTCGTCCCGGCATAGGCTATGCTGAAACAATTTTATTCAACTTTACCCGATTAATACCTTTTGCGGCCGGAGTATTATTTTTTAAAAACAAGTTCTTAAGAATGCTTTGGCTTTCGGCATTAACTGTATTATTTATCTTGGGGATACTTACAGGAGGAAGGGGCACTGCAATTCAATCTAGTTTAGTATATTTTATAGGTTTCTATTTGGCTCTAACATCCGCCCGTATTAAAAGAATTACATTGATTCTTGCTCTTGTATTTTCAATTCCTGCTATTAGCTTCCTGGCCTTTGTTGGCATGTTTAGACATATTGTCGGTCGTGTAGATTTTGATAAAATCAATTTGGAGCGCGCTGTAAGTGTATATCAAAAATATCAAAAAGTTAAAGACTCTAAAGTACTTGATTTGAACTCAACAGAAGCACAATTACAAGGTTGGGGACGATTTGTTAACTTTGTAAATATTGTCCAATTTGCTACTATTCCTCAAAAGAGAAAGCATCTGGGTTTTGACGATTTCTTCACAGTTGATCTACCATATGCCTTTGATATATCTTTTATCTCAGGAACAACGGTTGAAGATCGATTGCGGGTAAAGGCTGGAAATTTTAGGCTAAATGACTACGGCTATTTAGTTACCCTAGGGAGTTCGGTTGAGTATAGTATAGTAACTGATGGTTATATCAGATTTGGTTTCATGGGAGTATTCATCTTTGCAATATGCCTTGCTTTTATCTGTCAAATTATTGAGTTTTTTATTTATATGATAAGCCGTAATAATTCAGCCTTGTATGTTTTTGCTACTATAATGGTATGCATGCAAGCATTCCTCGCATATGTATATAATATATTTATTATAACAAGAAGTATGATACTAGCCGTCTTTGCTGCGATAGTTATCGTAGGGTTAGTTAAAATAATTCAAGCTATTCTAAAGCCCAAACCTAAAAATAACCGGTTAAGCCTGCCAACCAACTCCATGAATGAGTAGCATTATATTCTTTCTCAGAAAAATGAGGCCTGGCGCATTTAGTATTAACCAGACCTTTGAAGCACTATCCGATATCGTAGGCAGATCCAATCACGTAAGTTTATGCCATCTCACCCAGACCGGCGCCAGTTTTAAGAGCATACTTGGGAATATTATTACTGCCATGCGCGCTTCCGGAACAGGAATCAATCACATCACCGGCGATGTGCATTACGTGGCTTTGGGAATAAATGTGGGACATATTGTATTAACTATACACGACTGTGTGATACTAGACCGCACCTCAAAATGGAATCCTAAATTCTACTTATACCTCTGGTTTTGGTATAAATTACCCATTTGGAAGGCAGATAAAGTTACTACCATCTCTGAAAAAACCAAGTTTGAAATCGCAGCCTTTACCGGCTGTAGCGCTGATAAAATTGTAGTTATCCCAAATTTTGTTAACAAAATATATAGGTACCATCCAAAGGAATTCAATAAAACCTGCCCTCGCATACTTCATATTGGTGTTTTCCCAAATAAGAATTTGGAGCGGGTTATACCTGCGTTGGAAGGTATCCCCTGTATCCTGGAAATTATTGGAGAACTGGAAGAAAGGCATTTTAATCTACTTCGTCGCTACGGGATTGATTTTGAAAGCCGGGCGAACCTCTTGCTTAGTGAAATGGCAGAACGCTACATACAGGCCGATATGTTGGTTTTTGCCTCTACATACGAAGGTTTTGGTTTGCCTGTTGTGGAAGCACAATCTACTGGCAGACCGGTAGTTACGAGTAATATAGCGCCGCTGAATGGTGTAGCAGGCGATAAGGGTGCATGTTTTGTTAATCCGTATGACATAAAAGCAATCCGGGAAGGCATATTAAAGGTTATACATGACGATGGCTTTAGAACGAGATTAGTGAGTAATGGACTGGAAAACATAAAGCGATTCACACTGGAACAAGTGGCTAAAGAATACCAGCAATTATATCAATCCCTAGCTATTCGGTAATGTGTGGCATAAGCGGTGTAGCAGGTATGTATGATAAGGTAGGGCTCCTGCCATACATCACCAGGATGACACAAAGGCTCGTTCATCGCGGACCAAATGCCGGAGGTGTTTTTGCCGAAGATCATATTGGGCTTGGCCACCGCCGTTTATCCATTATAGACCTCAGTGAAGCAGCCAACCAGCCAATGCACGATGCCTCTGGCCGATATGTGATGGTATATAACGGCGAACTATACAATTATCGGGAACTAAAAGCAAAACTTGGGCACTATCCCTTCCGAAGTGATTCGGATTCCGAGGTCGTTCTTGCAGCATTTACCAAATGGGGTGCCGATTGCCTCCGTTATTTTAATGGCATGTTTGCCATTGCAATATGGGATCGAAAAGAAAAAACCTTGTTTATCGCCCGCGACCGTTTGGGCGTTAAGCCTTTGTACTACTATTACAAAGACGGGCTGTTGATTTTCGCATCTGAAATAAGGGCGTTGCTCGCATCCGGAATTGTACCTGCAAAACTTGATATGAACGGAATTAGCAGTTTCCTGATGTACCAATCGGCATGCGCCCCGCTGACTATTGTCGAACGTGTCTTTCAACTGCAGGCTGGAGAATATGGAATATTTAGAAAGGGGAAACTGGAGAAACAGTTCTATTGGCAGATAGAAAGCCCTGGTGAAACTTTGAATGGTACTGAACCAGGTATAATCAGGAAGGAAATACGGCAATTATTGACAGCATCTGTAGAACGACGTATGGTCAGTGATGTTCCTTTGGGGGCATTTCTTTCAGGAGGTATTGATTCGAGCGCCATTGTCGGTCTCATGGCTGAATGCTCGGACCAGCCCATCAATACTTTTTCGATCACCTTCCGGGAACCGGAATTCGATGAGTCCGAGTACTCCAGCCTTATTGCTGAAAGATTCCGGACAAACCATACCCCGATTCAACTTTCCGGTACAGACTTTTTAACATCTCTTCCGGAAGCATTAAATGCTATTGATAATCCAAGCGGAGACGGCATCAATTCATTCCTTGTTTCAAAAGCAACTAAAGGTGCTGGTATAACCGTGGCACTTTCCGGCGTGGGTGGAGATGAGTTGTTCTGCGGTTATTCATCCTTTAGGCATTGGTCGCATTTAAATCAAATGATTTGGTGGAAAGCCCCCGCTTCCTTCCGGTGCTTGAGTAAAAAACTGATTCGCATAATTGGTACGAATACACGCGGCATCCGGTTGGCAAACATCCTATCATCTCCCTCTCCAGGAATTGAAAACCTTTATCCATCCATACGACAAGTGATTACCGCTCAGCAAGCAAAGAACCTGATGACAGATTTTGCCGGATATAGTGATCCCTTGCAAGCAGTCCTGGAACAGAAAAAGGAACAGCTTCATCTATTGCCCACCTTAAGTCAATATTCTGCAGCTGAGCTGCTTGGTTATACATCTAATGTGTTGCTGAAAGACACCGACCAAATGAGCATGGCTAACGCTCTTGAGGTCAGAGAGCCCTTTTTTGACTTTCACTTGGTTGAATATGTACTCAGGATTCCCGATAAAATCAAGTTTCCGAAGTATCCTAAAAGTTTACTGGTTGAGTCACTCTCGCCATTATTGCCTGACGAAATTGTTCACCGACCCAAAAAAGGATTTACCCTTCCCTGGAAAACCTGGCTCCGACATGAATTGAAAGATTGGTGTAGCATGAACATACAGCGCCTGGCGGAACGACCGGAATTTAATGGGAAACGGGTCAATGAAGTGGCAAGTAATTTTTTTGATCGCCCGAATAACCACTATTGGATGCCTTTATTTCAGTTAGCAATACTGGAAGACTGGATAGAGCGCAATTTCCCGTGAAAATCCTCTTCCCCATCGGCACCCTGTACCCGTCGCAGGCAGGCGGCCCCAGTAATACGGTGTACTGGATGGCCAGGGCTCTGGTAGCACAAGGGATCGAAGTGACCTGCATGGCGACCAACCACGGAGCGGAACAGGAGATCGAGGCCGACCGCTGGCTCTCAACGTCTTATGGCAGGGTGATCTATTTCAGGGCACGGGTCCACCAACTTCCACTAAAAATGATACTCGCGGCCGCAAGGCAAATCAGACACCACGATTGCATACACCTGAACGCGTTGTTCTACCCGCCTTCATTTATCCTTGCAGCAATAGCCGTCTGGAAGAAAAAGGCAGTACTGTGGTCGTGCCGGGGCAATCTTGATGAAGCGGCTCTTCGATTCAGCAGATGGAAGAAAATACCCCTGCTGTGGGTCATTAAAAAACTGCTTGCAGGCCCCGGCACAACCTTTCACGCAACCAGTGCGGTTGAAAGCGCACACATCAAACGGCATTTCGGACCGAATGTACGTCTGGTGGAAATCTCCAATTACATGGAGTTGCCCACACCCGTACCTCGCCATGCACAAAAGCCATATTTGCTATGTGTCGGACGAATCCATCCGGTAAAAGCGCTGGACTGTTTGATAAGGGCCGTTTCCATATCTAAAACATTCCTCCGTTCTGCTTTTGAGTTGTGGCTGGCAGGTGAGGACAGCAATACACATGCTATGGAATTGAAAAAACTCGTTGACAACCTGGGCCTGGAAAACAGGATACGGTTCATCGGGCACGTGGAGGGCGATGCCAAACAGGCGTTGTATGCCAATGCCTATTTTTCAATATTGCCCTCCTATACCGAGAATTTCGGGAATGTTGTGATCGAGTCGCTGGCACAGGGCACGCCTGTTATTGCATCGAAGGGTACCCCCTGGGCCAGCCTTGAAACACATCAGGCCGGATTTTGGGTCGATAATGCACCTGAATCATTAGCACAAGCTATAGACAACAGCCTCCTGCTCCCGGATGATGCATATACCGACTACAGGAAACATGCGCAACAAATGGCAAAAGAGCAGTTTGATGTTTTCAAAAACATTCACCGCTGGATCGCAATCTACCGGTTATCCATGAATACAATACAAATCCGTTAAGTCTGCCTGATATACCCTGATGCTGCTCAATTAAATGCCGGAAATCAACCCGAACTCCCTCACAGTTATTATCCTTACGTTCAATGAGGAATTACACCTTGCCCGGTGCATAGGCAGCGTCGCACCGGTCGCGAAACGGGTAATTATCGTAGATTCTTTCTCAACCGACAGGACGCTGGAAATTGCCCGCGGGCTTGGTGCAGAAATCGTACAACACCCGTTTGTTAATCAGGCACAGCAATTCCAATGGGCCCTCGACCATATTCCGATCCATACCGAATGGGTTATGCGGATGGATGCAGATGAATACATCCTTCCCGAACTGGCACAGGAACTGACGGAGGTATTACCCGATCTTGATCCACGGGTTACCGGTCTCGGCATAAAACGAAGGGTCTTTTTCATGGACAAATGGATCAGGCGGGGCTACTACCCGATGGTGCTGCTGCGGATCTGGCGGAACGGCGCTGCCTATGTCGAACAAAAATGGATGGATGAGCATATCTGTTTGAAGCATGGCACCAGTCATACCCTGCGTTATGATATGGTCGACCACAACCTGAACAACCTGAGTTGGTGGACCGCAAAGCACAATGCATACGCCACACGGGAAGCCGTCGAGCGTCTGAATTTGCGGCATCAGTTTAATAAAGGCAGGCAGGATGCCGCGTTAAAACAGCATAAGGCCGCCTACCTCCGCCTGCCCCTTTTTATCCGCCCCTTCCTGTATTTTTTCTACCGCTATTTTTTGCGTCTGGGCTTTCTGGAAGGCAAACCCGGTCTGATCTGGCATTTATTGCAGGGCTTTTGGTTCCAGTTTCTGGTTGATGCGAAAATCTACCAGATCAACTACCTTGCTAAAAAACACAATAAACCGGTTGTCTCGGTGCTTAAAGAGGATTTCGGTATTAACTTTCAGGAAGATGAACCAACACAAGGTTGATCTCGCGTCGTTTAACAATTCCGGTTTCGACCGTGGCGCCCCGCGCTGGAAAGAGATGTGCTGGCTTCTGGTCAGCGCCATTTTTTTCCGGCATCCGCTCAGCCTCTGGAACGGTGCAAAGATCCGCTGGCTCCGGCTGTTCGGCGCCACCGTCGGACGCAACGTGCTGATCAAACCGCAGGTGCTCATAAAATTTCCCTGGAAACTGGTGCTGGAAGACAATGTATGGATCGGAGAAAAGGCGTGGATCGACAACCTGGATCAAGTCCATATTCACTCCAATGCCTGTATTTCGCAGGGCGCGTACCTGCTCACCGGCAACCACGATTATAAAAAATCAACTTTCGATCTGATTGTCCGGCCGATTCGCATCGGTGAAGGGGCCTGGATCGGCGCAATGGCGGTGGTCAACCAGGGTATAGACGTGGGCGCGCACGCCGTGTTGACCACCGGCTCCGTAGCGACCAAACACCTGGAAGCTTATGGTATTTATCAGGGTAATCCCGCCATCAGGATCAGAACCAGGGAAATTCAATAAGTTTTGAAAATTTCCATCGTCACCCCCGCTTTCAACAGCGCCGGCACCATCCGGGACACGCTGGAGTGTATCAGAATGCAGGACTACCCGGCG
>CALMBD010000294.1 GCA_937861115.1 uncultured Bacteroidota bacterium
GCGACAATGATTCCTATGGAACGATCACGCTGGGCAGTGTGGGCAATGAGAACAATTTTGCCTCCACACTCGGTTCGTTTATCCATCTGGACAATGAATCAGGCCCTTCAAATGGTACCGTTTTCCCCAATTATAATGCTATAATCGGAGCAGGCGCATCGGCCATTACCACCAAAGAAGCCTGGATGACAAATCTGGATGCCTCCAATAACAAATTCGATGTGGGAAGTGGTCTGGAATTGCCCTCGGCCATGACCCTGACCGGCTTGTATACGCTCGAAGACAAAATCCGGCACGCTATCGATGATGCTGCAACAGGTTTTGTCACCGCAGTAGCAACCAAAGCCTATGTCACACCAAACAGTTTTGTGACACCGCCCAACACTACTCCGTCCATTCAACGCGGCATTGATATTGTTCCGGGGGGAGGTACGGTGCATATCCAGGGTGGCACAAACTACACCGGCGGCGCAGACGGTACCTCCAAGGATGTAAGACTGGTACCTGGCGCCAGTCCGGCCTGTGTGACGATCGCCGGAAACCTGACGCTTAATGCCGGAGATTTCCTTGATATGGAAATCAACGGCACGACGGCATGCGCCGACTATGATCAGTTTACTGTAAACGGCACGGTAACGCTTGGCGACGCCACGCTGACCCTGACGCTGGGTTATACCCCGACGATAGGTGACCAGATCACAATTATTGACAACGACGGCATAGATGCGGTATCCGGAATATTCGCCCAGGGGTACTCGATCACTGTAGGTGGCCATACCTTCGATATCAACTATGCAGGGGGCGACGGCAACGATGTAGTCCTGACCAAATGTTCCGGCAGTGTGCTTAATTCAAGTACCGGGAAACTATTCTGCTCTATTCAGGATGCCATAGACGATCCGACTACGGTCAATGGCAATACTATTGTAGTATCTGCGGGAACATACAATGAAAATATCGTCATAAACAAGGCACTGAACTTGGTATGCGCCAACACAGACGTACCATGCACAGGTGTTCGTGCGCCGGAAAGTGTGATTACCGGCACTTTGGCCAGCGGCACGGCTACCGTCACTATCGCGGCGGACAATGTCAACATAAACGGCTTTACCATAACCAATCCGCTTGGATCCTATGGTATTTGGACGCAAGGCAGGAATAATCTCGATATCAAGAACAATATAATTACAGATATCGGAAACAGTTCCAGTGGCTCCGGAGCCTCCTATGGCGTTGCCATAAAGATGGGCAGTGCGGCCAATATGGATGATATCATCGTATTGGGCAACTGCGTAAGTGACATTCGCGGCGGTGAAAACACCTCTCTTTCCGGGGCTGCTGCGAAAAGTAACAATGGAAGCGGCGTTGGTATTGGCGCGGGATTTTCCGATGCGGCTTTCGATATAACGAACCTGACGATAACCGGGAATACGATAAATAATATCTCTGCATGCGACAATGATTTCAGCGACGGCGGAAAAGGTGCTTATGGCGTACTGATCAACGTAGGCGCAAGCGCAACGGTAGGTAAAGCGGTGAGCCCGCTGGTTCAGAATAATGACATCACCAATCTCGCAGGGCATTGGTCGCATGGTGTGGGCCTTGAAGGCGAAACGCCCGGCGCCATGATATTGAACAACTACGTCAATAATCTTACAGATACGAAAGGAAATACAGACGCTATCGGTGTGTTGCTGGAAGATAATGACGGCGCTGCTACTGTGGAAATTCACAATAACAGCTTCACAAATATGGCACTGGCCATCAAGAATTTGATGGCCCCAACCGTGGATGCCATGTGTAACTGGTACGGCACTGCCAATGCTGTGACTATCGCTGGCTTGATTTCCGGGAATGTAACCTACTCCTCCTACCTGACCAGCGGTACGGATGGAAGCGCGGCTACTGGCTTCCAGCCTTCCGGCGCTTGCGACGGTACGCCGGTAATGATCACCTCGGCAGTTCAATCTCCGCAACTTTGTGCCAGCCTCGGTTCCATCGAGGTGAGCTACACAGGCGGTACGGGTCCTTATGATATCGCCTGGTCGGGCGCCGGAAGCGGCTCTGCGATAGGCGTTTCCAATCCATATACGATTACCGGACTTGCAGCCGGCATGTACGACATTACAGTTACCGATACTTACGGCTCGACCGGCACGGGAAGTGCCACGGTGCTGTATCATCCGGTGACGAACGTAACACAATCGACAACACATGCGACAATTCAGGATGCCATCGATGCGGCTACGACCGGCGATGCCATTTCAGTTTGCGCGGGCACTTACGTTGAAAATATTGTCGTCAACGAAGAAGTCAGCATAACAGGCGCGGGCCAGGCCTCGACCTTTATTCTGCCGGCAGTTTCCGGTCCGGGGTGCACCAGTGGCGGCGGTTCCATTTGTCCGGGCGGCAGCAATGTTGTCCTCATACAGGCCAACAATGTCAGCATTCAGCAGTTGACAATTGACGGCGACAACCCCGGTCTGACCAGCGGCGTCGTTGTCGGTGGTGCTGATTTGGATGCCCGCAACGGTATTATTACCGACCATACGATGGGTGTTTACAACAACCTGTTCGTGGATAACGTGACCGTGAAGAACATATTCCTGCGCGGCATTTATGCTTCCTCCGGTGGAACTTTCACGTTCAGCAACAATACAGTGGACAACGTCCAGGGCGATCCCGGGTCGATAGCCATGTTTAACTTCGGTGGCGCCGGTCAGTTTACCGGCAACATGGTGAGCAATGCCAATGATGGTATCGCTTCCAACTGGTCTAAAGGTTCTACCTATTCCGGCAATACCGTGACCGGTTCGGGCAGTGGTATCCACACCGATAACAACGGCGGCAGCGGCGGCGTCGGGGATGTAATTCAAAACAATACCGTATCGAATAGTACGGCTGGCGGTTACGGTATTTGGGTGTTTGCTCCCTACGTACAGGTGCAGGTTTTGGAAAATACCATCAACAATGTGGATGTGGGTCTGGCCAACGCCGGCCAGTTTGCTGCTGTGACAACCCTGTTCCAACGCAATACGGTAGACGGCATGAACAAGCCCAACAGCACGGGGGTTTATCAAACCACAAGCCTGTTCGGATTTGGCTTCGCCAATGTGTCTGGTCTGTATGAAAACAACTTTATACAAAACAACACCGACGCGTTTTACCCCGAATATCATACCGGGAATACAAACACGATCACGGCGAACAACAACGCCATAACCGGCAATACCAATGGCGTAACACTTGCACCTATGGGAGGTACCCTGGTCGAGGATTTCACCTGTAACTGGTGGGGTTCATCATCTGCCGCGACCGTCGCTTCCAATGCGGCTGGCAGCGCCAATTTTACCTCCTGGCTTATAAATGGTACGGACGACCAGCCGGGCACGCCGGGATTCCAGCCTGTAGCCCTGGCTTGCGACGGTACGCCGGTGATGATCACCTCGGCAGTTCAATCTCCGCAACTTTGTGCCGGCCTCGGTTCTATTGAGGTGAGCTACACAGGCGGTACGGGTCCCTATGATATTGCCTGGTCGGGCGCCGGAAGCGGCTCTGCAATGGGTGTTTCCAATCCATATACAATTACCGGTCTTGCAGCCGGCATGTACGACATTACAGTTACCGATACTTACGGCTCGACCGGCACGGGAAGTGCCACGGTGCTGTACCACCCGGTGACAAACGTAACGCTGGCAACAACATACGCAACGATTCAGGAAGCCATCAATGCGGCCAGTGCCGGTAATGTGATTGCTGTGTGTGCAGGTACGTACACGGAAAATCTGACTGTAAACAAGGCATTGACCATCAATGGTCCGAACGTGGGTATTCCGGGCACTGGCGTCAGGGTTCCGGAAGCCATCCTTTCGAATTGTAATATGGACATTACCGCCGCAGGTCTTGTAATACTGGACGGTTTCCATGTCTATCAGACGGACAACAATACCGATGTGATTTTGATTTCCGGCGGCACGGCAGCGACCATTCAAAATAATATTCTCGAAAGAGTGGGCGCATTGCCCGGCCAATTCGTCCGAGCGATCACCACTTCTGCCGGTGCAGGTGTAAAAACCATTCAGGACAACCTGTTTACGGGTGATTTGTCCGGTGGACTGTTCAGCGGTCACAAAACCTGGCAAAGCGGCATTTATGTAAACGGCGCTGCCAGTACCGTCAATATTTTGAATAATACCTTTGAAAACTGCCGCACGGGCATCAACCTGGACGATTTCAATGCCGGTATTTCGCTGGTTGGTAACACATTCGACAACAACGGCACACACCTGTCCTTCGGCGGCACAGTGCCTACCACAGGTTCTTATGTACTGGGCGCTAATGACTTTAAAATTCCCGGCGATGCGTTTGTAAACCTGAGCAATGTTGCCACAACATTCCGCCTCGACATTACAAGCAGTACATTTATTGGTACGTCTTTCAGCGCCCTTCCCCTGGCAACGCTGTATGGCATTGAGGCTGGCATGTACCACCGCGGAAGGAGCGGCAAAAATGGTCTGGTGACTTACGTGGCCAACAACCAGTACGTCATAACCCTGAACCCAAGTATTCAGGCTGCCGTGGATTACGGCAATCCGGGTCATATCATCAATGTGGCGAATGTGACCACGCCGGTTCCAATTGCCAGCTATCCTGTACCGGCGGGCGGCATCGATATCACCAAGAGCCTGACGATTCAGGGAGCCGGCTGCGGCAATACGATTGTTGATGGCGGCGGAACTGCCCTGAATGGCTTCAAAATTGAATCCGGTATTACAGATGTAACCATTCGGGACCTTACCGTTCAGAATACGAACGGCGGATCAAACGATGCAGGCATCCGCGCCCTGACGAATTGCGATAACCTGTTGATTGAAAACGTTTGTATCGTCAATACACCCGGTAGAGGCGGTATTTATGCCGACGGCCCGGTGGATGGCGTAACCATCGACAATTGTGAAGTATCCGGCTCCGGTGTCAACGGACGCGGTATTGTGATCTGGAACGGGTTCAAGGAGAATATTGTGATTACAAACAATAATGTCCACGACATCAGCGGTTGTTGCGGCATCGAACTGCAGGATGGTAATGCATCTGCAGTGACGATGACGGGCAATACTGTAATGAATGTGGAAGACAGCGGGATGAGTGCCGTTGGACTGAATGAGAGTACTGGCCCGAACCTGATCGGTTCGAATATCATTACCAATACAGGCCGGTTCGGGATTGAAATAAAAAACCCGAACGGAAATGGCAATACAACCATCACCAATAATATGGTGACAGGCCCTACTACTACGCCAACAAGTGCAACCAATAAACTGAAAGACTTCGCCGGTATCGCCGTGTTCCGGCGCAGTGTTGGCCCGGGCAATGTAAACGTCCCAACTGGCGTAAACGTCACCAACAATACGATTTCCAACTATGTGCAAGGAAGTAACAGCGATGGTTTTGGTATCGTCATTGAAGGTACGAACCATACCGTTACAGGCAACAATGTCAGCGGTTGCGATGTAGGCATTCAACAGCAAGCCGGTCATACGCCTTATCCGGGTGATGGAAACGATGCCAATCTCGCCGATCAGTATTTTGGTCGCGGCAACACGCCAATTACCTGTGGTAACACCGTGAGTGGCAACACCCTGAGTAATACTGTTGATACCCGCAATGTAGGCCCGGCCGGTGGCGGTTCTATCGTTAATATCGATTCGGACAGCACCTTCTGCTCCATTCAGGCTGCCATCAACGATGCCGAAACCCTGAACGGACATACGCTGGAAGTCGATCCCGGCACCTACAACGAAAATGTGACGGTCAACAAGGAACTGACCATCACCGGCGCAGGCAAAGGCAGCGACCCTGCGACGAATACGGTGCTGACGCCGTCGTCGGCCTGCTCGGGAGCCGGCTTTACGGTTTCGGCAGCCAATGTCACACTGCAAGGTATGTATGTGACCAACTATCAGGATGCTGTGGTGCTAAGTGGTGTCTCCAGTCCGACACTCAATAACCTGGCATTGATCGATTATTGCAGGTATGGTGTAAACCTTTCTGGCAATAATGGCAACGTGAGTATCACGCAAACCGACATTCAACGGACCACTCCACTGGCAAGCACAGTAGGTATCCGCGCGGGCACTGCCAATGCAGTAAACGGAATGACGATAGATGCCTGTACGATCAACGGTAACACGCAGGGTATGGCAATATTCCAGGCGACCACGCCTGTTGCATTCGACAACATCATGATCAAGAACAGCACTATCAGCAATAACACGCAGAAAGGGTTGTATTTTGAGAAGTTGAGCAATGCCCTCTTGGAGAACCTTACCATGGACAATAATGGTACGGATGCCGCTTATGGATTCAACAACGGTATCGACATTAACCTGAAGTACGACGATTATGCCAATATTACGATCAAGGATTGCGACATCACCAACTCTGGCGTTACCGGTACGGCTGTTGACCCGGAGAACCCTGCTGCTGTTGCCATCAAAGCGCGGGATGATTCACCGTCTTACAACGGCAACCCGGCAACGCTCGACAATGTCCTGATCAAAAACAACCGCATCACCGGTCCGCAAAACGGTATCCGTTTCGGCGAATTTGGCAAATCAAATGCCACACCGACCAACGTGACGCTGGAAGGCAACGACCTGAGTTTTGCTTTTGCCAACAAGGCTGTTATCAGTCGCATTAACGCCAATATCAACCTGTTGTGCAACTGGCATGGATCAACCGACCTGGTGACGATCTGGAGCAAACTGACCCAGGCAAGCAGCGGCCAACTGGTGCTGAACAGCATTCTGAACAGCGGTGGCGATGGCAATGTAGCCGTCGGCTTCCAGCCATCCGGCACCTGCGAATGTGCTTCGGGGAACCTGGTGACAAATACCAATACGGCGGAGACCTTCTGTACGATCCAGGCGGCAATCGATGATGCGGATACCCAAAACGGCGACATCATCGTTGTGGGCCCGGGTACTTATGTGGAGAATATCCTGGTACACAAGGAGGTGAAACTGCGCGGTAACAACTACGGCATCAACCCGAACACGAGTGTCCGGGCAGCGGAGTCCATCATCATACCGGCTACCTCCGACCCCGACCCGAACAGCCTGACGGCGGTCAATATCATGTACCTGACCGCTGCTGCTTCCAACAGTGAAATCGACGGTTTTACCTTCGATGGAGATAACCCTGTCCTGACGAGTACCGTGAATATAAACGGAGCAAATATTGATGCAATTGAAGCACTCAGTGCATACGACGGTACCGGGGGCCTCACCGTCAGCAACAATATTGTAAAAAATCTGAGCTATGCAGGCATGGATTTTTACAACTACTTCAACGGTGGCGCCGTCACGACAGACAATTACATTACGAACAATAAACTGGACAACATTTTGCCGAGTGAATACGGCATTGGTATTCTGATTTACAATAACTTCTATGCTGATATATCGAACAACGTAATGACCCGGGTGCGGGTGGGCGTACAAACGGGTAATTTCTACCTGGCCAATACCGGTTCGACGCAATCGATCAGCGATAACGACATTGAATCTTCCAGAAGAGGGCTTTTCTATAACCTCATGTATGGCTCGGCTTCCGCTTTCAATGTCAACAATAACACCTTTACTACCTATGCCGGTGCGCTCAATAACGAAGGTATTGCGCTGAGTTCCATAGGCGGTACCGTAGGCGTCAATGTGAACAACAACGATGTAGACGGTGCATTTGCGGGTATCGACTTCTGGAACTGTGAGAGTACCAACACGGTGACGGTCAACGGAGGTAACCTGACGAACTGCCAGTATGGGGTGTTCGCCAATAATTATGATGGCTATACTTCCAATGCCAATACCGGAACTGTGGCAATAAGCGGCGTAAATATTACGGGATCTACCATCGCCGGCGTTTATGTAAAAGACAATGTACTCAATAGCAATAACGCCGATATTACCCTGATTATCAAGGATGATTGCGAAATCGTCGGTACCGGACAGACCTTGACGGGTATTCTTGTGGAAGGCCCTGACGCCCACGCCACTGTGCAGTACAACGATGCATCCATTCACGGCTTTGCTATCGGTATCGACGTCAACGCCGGCTCGGCAACGATCAACAACAACCATATCTACGACAACGGTATTGGTGTTAGATTCGTCAATGCCGGTACAGGTGATGTAAATACCAACAAGTTCTTCGATGCCCTGCCGAACGGTACGGATATTCAGGCGGAAAGTGACGCGGGTACGGTAACGGCAACGCCGAATAACTGGTTTGCCGGATCGACTTTTGGTGTGGAAAATCTCAGCGCGGCAACCATCGATGCTACATTGAACTACTGGAATGACGCTTCAGGCCCCGGCGTAGTCGGTCCTGGTAGCGGCGCAAAAGTCACCGGCATGGTGGACTATTGCCCCTGGCTGGATGATATTCCCACGGCTTTCGGCGGAACACCCATGAGCACCTCGCCGGCAATAACCATTCTGGTAACGGAAACAAGTGGTACGATAAACGATGACGGAACAATCTGCGTCGGTGATGATGCCACCCTGGATGCTACCAGTGCCGGTGCTACCGCTTATTTGTGGGCGCCGGGTGGAGAGGTTACTCCAAGTATCATGGTTTCGCCGGGCAGCAACACACTCTACAGCGTAACCGTCACTTTTGCAGGTTGTGCTCCAACGGACGATCAACAGATCATCGTCGATCCGCTGCCCGATGCGACGATTACGGCAGATGCCGTCGCCTGTGGAAATGCTATCGGCCTGATGGCTTCAGTTCCCGATGCGGGGGTAGGAGCAAACTATGTTTGGAGCATTACCAACGGGTCTATCACCGGCGGTGCAGGCACCAACACTATTACCTACGATGCCGGAATGTCTGGCACCATCACGTTTGATGTTACGGTGACCTCACCCGGCAATTGTACCTCCACCGGTACATTGATGACCAATATCGACATGACTGATCCTGCGATCACTTGTGTGAGCAACCTGAACGTTAACACCGATGAAGGTCTGTGTACTGCTCTGGTCAACGGTATTGCTCCGGCAAGTGCCAATGACAACTGTCCTTTCACAATAACCTATACCATTACAGGGGCAGGTGCCACACCGTCTGGCGGCAACAACGACGCCAGCGGCGCCGTATTCAATAAAGGCGTTTCTACTGTTACCTACACCATTACAGACGGTGCCGGAAATATGGATGATTGTGCCTTTACCGTCACCGTTACGGACAACGAGCCGCCCGTTATTACCAGTTGCCCCTCCGATGTCATTCTGGACATCCTCGATCCGCGGGACCCATACGCTACAGGCTGGGCAACGGCAACGGATAACTGCCCGGGTGTTGTCGTTACATACAACGATAATCGCTCCGGCCTGACCGGCTGCAATGCTACGGGTACCATCGTTCGAATCTTTACGGCGACAGATGCGTCCAATAATACCAATACGGTACTATGCCAGCAAACCATCACCGTACAGGACATGACGCCACCGGAGATGACCGTCTGTCCGGCGGATATCACCGTAGATGCGGATCCCGGGCAATGCAGTGCAGTGGTAACGTATACCGACCCGACTGCGATTGACCTGGGATATTTCCAGGGATTTGAAAACGCAAACTATGTAAGCGGCAGTTATGTCAATATCCCGTCGACTGACTGGAATGATTATAACAGCGCCCTGACCCGTGTGCCATCCGGAACTGATGGTATTGTATCAAAAACCGGAGCTGCTCATGCGGTGATCAACTCACTTGCGCCGCCTTCCGGCCAAACCGGAGCATTCAACCGCCTCGGTGGATACCACAGTGTATTTGGTACCGGGTTCCGGTCGTCCCTGGATGTTTATATCGACCTGAGCGATCCGAAAGTGGCTGCCAATACCTACGGTTGGGACTTGTCTACCGCTGCAAGCAAGCAAGACAACAATCACCTGCGTGATTTTATCTTCCACGCAGCAGCCAGTGCGGGACAGGTGAAAATCAGCGCAAGCAACAACAGTAATCCACCGAATCCGCAAATCCAGCCCAATAGCTACACCATTCCGGGCACCGGCTGGTATACTTTTGAATGGGTTTTCCGCGACAACAGTGGTGCGCTTGCGGTTGACCTTAATTTGAAAGATGCGGGAGGTACGGTATTATGGACGGAAACGCTGAGCAATCCGGCCGACCTTATCGCAACGATTGTTGGCGGTAACCGCTATATGTGGTTTACTTTCATCAAGGCGGACAAACTGGCCATCGACAACAGCCTTCTGGAACGCAATGCCACGGTTGCCTGTGTACTGCCCAGTGGATCGGCCTTCCCGCTAGGCCTGAACACCGTCACTTGCACTGCGACGGATGCATGCGGCCAAACGGCCGAGTGTATGTTCACTGTAACAGTCGAAGACAACGAGGCGCCAATGGTGACTTGCCCCGCGCCGGATGTAACGATAGACACAGACGGTGGCGCAAATTGCAGCATTATTATTCCCGACTATGTAGATTTGCTGACGCCTACTGATAATTGCCCGGGCATAACGGAAGATCAGGATGTTCCGGCCGGGGCCTACACTGGCGCTTCAGATGGCGATATTATTACCGTACACTACACGGCAACCGATGCTGCCATGAACACCACGACCTGCACGGTCAATATAACGGTGAACGACAACGATGCGCCGCAGGTAGTATGCCCTCCGGCTGATATTACGATCAATACTGATGACGGACTTAGCTGCAGCATTATGATTCCGGATTATGTTGGTACGCTGACACCCACGGATAACTGTTCGGCCATAGTTGAAGCGCAGAGTATTCCGGCAGGCGCCTACTCCACGGGTGTGTCCGATGGCGCAACGATTATCGTAAACTATACGGCTACCGATGGCGCCTCCCCGGCCAACACAACTACCTGCACGGTCAATATAACGGTGAACGACAACGATGCACCGCAGGTAGTATGTCCTCCGGCGGATATTACGATTAATACCGATGACGGGCTCAGCTGCAGCATTATGATCCCGGATTACATCGGTACGCTAACGCCCACGGATAATTGTTCGGCAGTAACCGAGATGCAGGACATCCCCGCAGGGGCTTATTCTACGGGTGTTTCTCATGGTGCTGTTATCACAGTTCATTATACCGCAACTGATGGCGCTTCGCCATCTAATGCCACCACCTGTACAGTAGCAATTACAGTGAACGACGACGACCCGCCAACCGTTACATCGACCAACGGCGATGGTTTTGCAGATATTAAAAACTATACCTGTAACGCTACGTCTCTGAATGTTAATTCGGACCCAAGCACATGTGTCGCTTTCCGTTCCGTGGCAAAACCGGCCTGGACAGATAATTGCGACATGTCTCTTACGCTAACCCAGGGTGCGTTAAAATTGCCGGCTACTGTGGTACCCCTGTCTAATGCAGCACAGTCAGTATCGGCCAATTTCCCGGTTGGAACCAACATAATCACATTCACCGCTACCGACGACGGTGGTAATACAAGTACCTGTTCGCTCACGATTGTTGTCGCAGACAACCAGCCACCGGTACTCACTATGTGCCCCTCCAGCCCCCAGCCTTCTGTAAATGCGCTTCCTGGCACCTGTGCTGCTCCTGTCAATTGGTTGCCGCCAAACGCCAGTGACAACTGCACAGGTGTAAGTATCGCAGTGACAGGATTTAGCCCGGCGAATAGCATGACACCTTATGGTGGTGTGGTATTGCCAGGCTCCTCTTTCCCGGCGGGGACTTATACTATTGTTTATACCGCTACGGATGGTTCCGGTCTTACCACTACCTGTACCTTTAATATCGAAGTGAAGGATAACCAGGCGCCGGTTGTAAGCGGCTGTCCTTCGGATATCACCACAGGCACGGACGCGGGCGTATGCACGGCGGTCGTGACGTGGACGGAGCCGACGGCGCTGGATAACTGCGACGGGGCACTGTCGTACGACACACGGAGCCATGCACCGGGTGCGACATTTGCCTCGGGCACAACGACGGTGACCTACACGTTCATGGATGCTGCGGGCAACACCACGCCGTGCAGTTTTGACGTGATCGTAACGGACGACGAAGCGCCGGT
>CALMBD010000295.1 GCA_937861115.1 uncultured Bacteroidota bacterium
CTTCCGGTGCGATAGGTGAAGTTGAAAGTCCAGTACAGGGCCGGGTTAATGGCGTATTTGGTGAACAGGGTCACCTGGTGCGGCTGGTCGAAGTTGGCCGGAAACCACTCGCCGCGGTTTACCGACAGGGCAGGGTAGGGGGATTCGGCCTGCTGCCGCACCCGCGACCAGGTGTAGGAGAGCCATCCCGTCCAGCGGCCGTTATTTTTCTTGTACAGCCATTCGGAGCCGTAACTGCGCTGTTTCCCTGCAATCAGTTCGGTCTCCAGGTGATCGTTGAGGAGCAGTTCGGCAAAATCCTTATACGCCGGCACGTCGTTGGTGTTGCGGTAGAACAACTCGAGGGAGGCCTCCCAGCGCTTGTCGCCATCGGTATAAAACCAGCCGGCGCCGTAGCTGTCGCTTACCTGTGGCGGCAGATAACGGTTGGCGGGCTGCCAGGTATCTGTCGGGGTAGCGGCAGTGGTGTTGGAAATCAGGTGCTGGTACTGCCGCAGTTTGTTGTAACTCAGTTTCAGGGAATTCCGGTCGTTGATCCGGACATTGAGGGAGATGCGCGGTTCAGGACCGCTATAAGTCTGGGAGGCCTGGTTCTTGCCGTAAAAAAGGGTGTCGATCACCGTTTCTTCCGAATACGGCACACCTGGTTCATATACGAGCACCTCATGCGGTCCGAGGGTACTGAACCTCGAAAAGCGCAGGCCGGCATACAGCGTGATACGGTCCGATATCTTGAATTCATCGCCGGCAAAAACAGCCCATTCCTCGCCGTTCTCCTGCCTGGCGCTTTTGGGCAGGATACCGGAATCCGGGCCGTAAGGGCGGAGTTCCTGAGGCAGCGCGTTGTTGCGGTTCCATTGAATGCCTGCCTGAATTTCATGACGCGGAATATTTAGCAGGGAGGCTTGCAGGCCTGCAGTATGGAATTCCAGTCCGTTATCGAGTTCAAAGGCATCGGCGCCTTTGGGGAGAAAATAGGTGTTCTGCAGTTTCCCGCTCGCTCCCGTGACACTGGTCAGCAGGGAATTGCCCCAGGTCTGGCGCCAGGAAAAGTTGGCGCCGGATGTTTTCCACTGGTAGCCAAACTGCTGCGCATAGCGGAAATAATCCGCACTTCGATGTATGCCGACGCTCAGGGTGCCGTATTTGCCGGTACGCGCTGATATTTTCCCGTTGATATCGTTGAACCACGCACTGCTTTGTTTCACATCGGGCAACTTGGCGAGTTTCAGCATCCAGTCGGAGTACGACTGACGGGCGCCGACAAGTACGGAAACCTTGTTTTTCCACACAGGCCCTTCCAGCGACACTTTTGCTGCCGCAAACCCTGCCCCTGCCGATCCGTGCCACTCGGTGAAACTGCCGTCGCGCAGGCGGACATCCAGTACCGATGCCACACGACCGCCGAATTGGGCCGGGATATGGCCTTTATACAAGGTCGTGGACCGGACGAGGTCGGGATTGAACACCGAAAAGAAGCCGAGCACGTGCGAGGTGTTGAAAAACGGCAACTCATCCTGCACCACCAGATTCTGATCGATGTTGCCGCCGCGTACATTAAAGCCGGAGGCGCCCTCTCCCACAGTGCTCACGCCGGGGAGGATGAGCAGGCTTTTGACCACGTCGGACTCGCCCATGAACGATGGCAGGTCCTTGATCGTTTGGGTGGATAACAGTTCTACGCCGGTCGCTACAGCCGTTTGTTTGTTGGCCGCTTTGTTGCCCTGTATTTCTACTGCGGCAAGTTCCAGCGCCCGGGACTGCATGGGAATTTCAATTTCGCCGCTTTGGTATGCCTTCAATTGCACTTTTGCCTCGCGATAACCGAGAAAGTTGATGGTGAGCAGGTGCTCTCCCGGCGGCAGTTCAAGTTTGAAACGGCCTTGCCGGTCAGTGGTTGCGCCGCCACTGCCCACCGAATCGAGGTAGATCAGGGCGCTTTGGAGGGGTTCTTTGCTTTGTTCGTCGTTTACCAGGCCTTCCACCCGAATCGTTTTGGCGGCAGCGGCCGGCGGTTCACCGGTTTGTCTGACGAGTTCCAGCGGGGTCAGGAAATCGGGCAGTTCAATCTCGTTTTCATCCCATTTTCGGAGCAGGTTGCGCACATAATCGGCATTCATATCTGATTTCCGGCAGATGATAATGCCATTGTCGCGTGCGGCAATGCAGGTGAGGTTGTGCGGCGGGAGAAGGGTCTGGAGCAGGTTGTACAGGTTTCTGCCCTTGCAGTCGTACCCGACCTTGTAATAGGGCAGGATGTCGGGTTCGTAGTAAAAACGGATGGGGTATTTTTTTTCCAGATCGATAAACATCTCGATCATGGTGGCATCACGGTAGTCGCCCGTGATCTCCAGGCTGAATATTTTTTGGCAGAAAGCGCGATCCGGAAAAATAAAAACAAATAAAAAACAGCCAACCGATACGAACCGGCGGAGGTGTGTAGAGACAGCCATGCGGGTAGTACTTGAGTTTTGTTCGTGCCGTGAATATACGTCCGCCTGTACCGAAACACAAAGGAAACTCCCGGGGCTGTGTAATATTGACAAAACTCAAAGTCCATGTCTGCACGTAGAATTTGAAGCCTTGACAATCCGGGGGGAATTCTAATGCGCCTGTTTCCGCGTGGAACAAGCCATATTTCTCATCTTTGCCCTGTTATGCTCGACCAGGTTCCACTCCAACTCAACGACGATTTTAAATACGCGCTCGACGTGCTGGAAAAAACCGGCAGCAGCCTGTTTATCACCGGCAAGGCCGGGACAGGCAAAAGCACACTGCTCCAGTTGTTCCGCAATACCACCAGGAAAAAAACGGCCGTACTGGCCCCGACAGGTGTAGCGGCGCTCAATGTACAGGGGCAGACGATCCATTCTTTTTTCGGCTTCCCGCCGCGCATCATTACCCCGCAGGAGGCCTCGCGCCGGGTAACCCGAAAAGACCTCCTGAGGCTTTATAAAAACCTACAGGTACTCATTATTGACGAAATATCGATGGTGCGCGCCGATATGCTCGACGGTATCGACCGTTTCCTGCGCATGAACCGGGAAAACCACCTGCCTTTTGGCGGCGTACAAGTGGTGTTTTTTGGCGACTTGTTTCAACTGCCGCCTGTCGTGACGAGAGATCCGGTCGAAGCGGCCTACTTCGAGGACTACTATGAAAGCCCCTATTTTTTCTCGGCAAAAGTGTTCCAGGAGGCTGAACTCCAGCTCGACATGCTCGAACTGCGCAAGGTTTACCGCCAGGAATCGCGGCACTTTCTGCGCCTGCTGGAAGCTGTGCGGGTCAATGAACTGGATCGCGACGACCTGGATGACCTGAACGAGCGCTACCTGCCCGATTTCAGCGAGACGGAAGGTTATATCACCCTTTGTGCGCGGAATGCCACCGCCGACCGTATCAATCAGCGCGAACTATCGCTGCTTAATGCAACGGAATATACCTTTCAGGCGGAAGTAAAAGGCCAGTTCGACCCTGCCATGTACCCAACGGAAGCCTTGCTGCGATTAAAAAAGGGCGCGCAGGTCATGTTCGTCAAAAACGATGTGGAAGACCGGCAGTTCGTCAACGGCACCATTGGCAAGATCATCGAGCTAAACACAGACCGTATCCTGGTTGAGACGGAGGAATCGGGCGGGAAAAAACGCCGGATTGAGGTGCCCAGGGCAGAGTGGGAAATTGTGCGGTACAAATCAAACGCCACGGGCGATATCGAGACGGAAACGGTCGGCTCCTACAAACAATATCCGGTTAAACTGGCCTGGGCGATCACGATCCACAAAAGCCAGGGAAAAACCTTCGACCGGCTGCTGCTCGACCTGGGCGGCGGCGCCTTCGAACACGGCCAACTATATGTGGCGCTCAGCCGCTGCCGCACACTCGACGGTATTGTGCTGCGCCATCTCATCCGCTCTCAGGATGTGATCACCGACGAGCGGGTGGTGGCGTTCCACAGCAGGCACTTCCGGAGGTGAATGACGGTAATGATGAATGATGAATGATGAATGATGAATGGCGAAAAACTCAATTTGCGGTCGCCAGTTCGCGCTGTGCTTTTACCCCTTTGTACAGGTTCCGGATGTATTGGAGCGCCGGTTTTTCAATAAAATAGGTGATAAGGGTGGCCAGCCCGAACACGGCGGGTAAAGCGACGAACAGCGCGCTTTGCCAGAAGCTCAGGTGTGCATATTTCATGACAAAAGGAATGATCACCACCGCTCCGATGTGCTGGTGCACGAGGTACAGACTGTACGAAATGGTGCCCAGGTAGACCGTGAAACGGTTCACAATCGGCAGTTTTACATTCAGCGCATACAAGGTGAAAACGATGTAATAAACGGTCAGAAACGGCGCGTACTCCAACCGGGTGATGTACAGCATGGCCTTCCCGCCATCGTAGAACAGGATGAGTTGTGAAATATAGCACAACGCCACGAGCGCAAGGAGCAGGGGCGAGCGACCGTTGAACTTGATCTTGTAAAACAGCACCCCGGAAAAAAACAGCGGCAGGTGGTTGATAAACATGTACATGCCCCTGCTTATTTTGAAAAAGTAGGGGCTGACCTGGCTGATTACGAAGTGGTTGAGCAGCACAAAGCCGAGTCCCGCACACCCCAGCAGCACGATTTTGTCGAGCAATTTGAACCGGAAGATCAGGAGGATCAGGATGTAAAACTGCATCTCGATGATCAGCGTCCAGTAAGAGCCGTCGAGGTTTGGGATCTTCATGTAATAATTGAACATGGTCAGGTTTCCAAGTGCCTGGTAGAGCAGACCGCCCGAACTCTCCCCCGAAAAATAGTTAACCAGACTGATGGACAGCGTTGCCAGCAATACGGCCGTCCAGTACGCAGGATACAACCGTGAAAAGCGGCTGACGACAAAATCTTTCCAGTGTTTGGTGCCGGAGATCGTCAAAAAGATCACAAACCCGCTGATAATAAAGAACAGGTCGACGCCGGTGATACCGAGTTTGAAGCCCAGTTGAGCTTCCGGCCTGTCTACTGTAAAGTGGAAGAAAACGACCATCAGGGCCGCGATGCCGCGCATGGCATCTAATTCCAAAAGCCTTTTTCCGGATGTTGCACTCATGAATATCGGGACAAAATGGAGGCCGGTTCACACGCGGGTCAAACCCGTTCCGGAGTACGCACGCGCCGAGCAGTTTTCTCATAGTATGCCTGGCGTGGCGTGTACGGCCTGTTGTTTAGTTTCTAACAGGCAGACAAAAACCGCGCCCATTGGAGCAGGCGACAATGTCATCTGACAGACTTTTTTTGTTTGTCCCCGAATTACCTCAAAAATGTACCCGTTTTTGCTGTTTCTGCAGCAGCATATCTGGTTGTAGCCGGCGCTGTTGCCAGTGCGATCCGGGCTATTTTCCCGCCACCGGCTCTCCGCTGCGCAGCACCTGCACGGCCTTCTCTACGGCAGGGTCGTCGCTGTTCAGGACAGTGTACAGGCCTTCATCCTGAAACAACAACTTTGCAATCCGGGCCTTGACCTGGAGTTTCAGTTCATTGCGACAGTTTTTCAGGTCTGATTCATGGCGCTGGACACCCTGTTTCTGGGCATGCGCAATCAGGTCTTCGAGCAGCGCATCCGAAACCGTGAAGTGTGCGGCAAAGTCTTTCAGGTTGGCGGGAAAGTCAGCCTTGCCCTTGCCTTCCATCCAGCGCGAGATGAACTGCGGTATCTGCTGGCGTACTTCAAAGAAGAAATCGCTGGAATAGGACGTGTCGATCGGCACAAAGACATCCGGCAGGATACCGCCGCCACCGTATACGATGCGGCCGAGACCGGTGTAATACTTCGTGCTGTCGGCCAGTTTTATCCGGCTGACGTCGGAGAGTTCGCCGTTTTTCAAACGCCGGTCGGCGTCGTGACTGTAGTCGTCGTCGTTTTTATAGTCGCGCTGGATACAACGGCCGCTCGGCGTAAAGTAACGCGCTACGGTCAGGCGGAGGGCTCCGCCGTCGCCAAGCGGGTACTGTTCCTGCACCAGTCCCTTGCCAAAAGAGCGCCGGCCGATCACCCAGCCCCTGTCCCAGTCCTGGATGGCGCCGGCCACGATCTCGCTGGCCGATGCCGAACCTTCGTCGATCAGCACAGCGATGTTGTTGATGTTGAACCGCGCACGGCCGTTGCTTTTATACTCGCTTCGGCCTTCCGTCCGGCCCTTGGTGTACACCAGTAATTTGCCGTCGGGGAAAAACTGGCTCAGCAGGTCCGTGGCTTCTTCCAGATAGCCGCCGGGATTGCCGCGCAGGTCGAGCAGCAGGTTCTGCATGCCCTTTTCTTCCACGAGCGGGCGCACGGCCTCCATGAACTCCTGGTAGGTGCGCGCACTGAAGCGGTTGATGCGCACGTAAGCAGTGTGCTCGTCGACCATATAGGCGATGTCCACACTTTTTACAGGAATTACATCGCGGATGATGGTAAACCGGCGCAGGCTTTTTTCCCGGCCCCGCAGGATGCCGATATTTACCGTACTGCCTTTGTTGCCCCGCAACTTCTTGAATATCTTGCCGTTGTCGATCTTGACGCCTGCTACTACCGTGTCGTTAATGGTAATGATTTTGTCGCCGGTGAGAATACCCACGGCTTCGGACGGACCACCCGACAGCGGCGCCACGACCTGGATGGTATCGTCGACCATCAGGAATTCGATGCCGATTCCTTCGAAGCCGCCATTCATGTCGTCCTCCACCGCTTTTCGCTCCTCCGGGGTGATGTACACAGAGTGCGGGTCGAGTTGTTCGAGCAGGTGTTCGATGGCGCCCGTTTTTAGTTCATCCGTATTGACCGAATCCACGTAACGCGCCTCGATATAGCGTACGATCTCGTCGAGGGTGCCGGCTACGGGACCGACCTGGTTGCCGGGCACAAAGCGGACATTGTCGTCAAAATGGGGCAACTGCTGTCCGATAAACATGCCTGCGGCCAGGATGACTGCCATGATCAGGGGGAGCCTGATCTGAAAGGTAGAAGGTTGTTGTTCTGTCATTTATGTGTGGTCGGTTTTGGACCGGATGGTGCGTTTGTTTCAGAGGAAATATGTTTGTTCCAGTATTTCACCCCGAAAAATTATTACTATATTAAGAATGTTATACTTTTGTTTAAAATTTTTCAACATTAATCCCGTTTTATTCGCCTGTAGCCTAATTACCGCGCTAAAATTCAGCCTTCGGTATGACTGAGAATCCTGATATTGATCAACTCGACCGGCAGATACTTGCCAAACTGGTCGAAGACGGCAAAATGCCGTACACTGATATTGCCAAACAACTTTTCGTTTCGAGCGGCACCATCCACGTCCGCATGAAAAAAATGGAGCAGATGGGTATTGTGCTGGGCTCCAGCCTTACGGTGGATTACCACAAACTCGGCTACGATGTGACCGCTTTTCTCGGTATTTACCTGGACAAAAGTTCGCTGTACGACGAAGTTGCGGAACACCTGAAGAACATCCCCGAGATCGTTGAAGCCAATTATACGACCGGCCTTTACAGCATTTTTGCCCGGATTGTGTGCAAAGATACAAATCACCTGCGCCTCGTATTGCACGATAAGATCCAGAAAATACCCGGCATACAACGAACGGAGACATTTATCTCGCTCGAACAGAGTATCAGCCGCCCTGTAAACTTCATGGGCCCGGAAGAAACCACTTGATCGCACCCATTCTTTAGCGACTCATTCTTAACACGCTTATGTTACTCCGGTTTGGATTATTGTTCCATTTCGTTGCCTTTTGCTGCGGTTTGCTACAGGCACAGGACACTGCAGTACAGGACTCCTCCATTTACAAAGGACTGCGTATCAGCATTTTTGGTATTGAAGTGCTCAAACAAAAACCCGAGCATATCTCCCTGCGCCTGCAAGTGGCCAATACCGGCCGGCTGCCGGTCTCCTTCGGCAAAAAGAAACAACGCGCCCCGGAATCGCTGGTCATCGAAATCGATACCGTCAACCTTCCCGTGATCCTCCGGGGCCGGGAGCAACAGCTGACCAATGCCGTGCGCACCCAAAAAATAAAACTTGCGCCGGGCGATATCCTGGACGAACTGAAACTGGACGTAGACCTGAACCCGGACAAACATGCTGCCCTGCCGGAACCGTCAGAGATCAATATCAGTGGAAAAGGATGCGCCGATCTGGTGTTTGATACAGCCTATATTATCGAATACACCGACAACCTCATGCGGTTGCAGTATTTTATTCGAAATGTTGGTAACGCACCCGCCTATTTACTGGGTACTACCACAGAACTGGAAGACAACCTCGCCGTGAATGTGTACTTTGTAAGCGGAACCAAACTCACCCGCGGCGCCATCCTCGCCGACGGTATTTTTATCCGCGAAGGCCGCGAAACGATCGGGGGCCTGCTACAGCCCGGACAGCTGTTGCAGGGCGAAATGAGCATCAGTCTGAAAAACCGAACCCGGTTCACGCCCAATCTGATCTTTGAACTGGACCCTTTCCAGCAGGTGAACGACTGCGTCCGAACGAATAATATCGAGTTGATCAAGATGGAGTTTTGAGGGGTAGGGGTAAGGGTAAGGTTAGAGGTAAGGTTAGGGGTACCGCCGGCTTTAGCCGGCGCAAACGTTCCTTTGCACCACCAACTTTCATGGACTAAACCCGGTGCGTAACCTCCTATGTGTCAACAACTTCGCTGGATAAAGCCGGCGGTACACGTTTCTGTTTGTCAACAACTTCGCCGGCTAAAGCCGGCGGTACCGGCGGTACCGGAGGCGCCGGAACCAGTACCAGATGGTGGGGTTATGGGTTCGGCAGCGCATCCGGAAATCGGCAAATATGCCGGTGGCGATGGTCAGTATCCCCACTGCAACAATACTCGCCGGAATGCCGAATGCATCTGCGACCATTCCCGTGAGCAAAGCCCCGATCGCATAACCCATATCGCGCCAAAACCTGAATACCCCGAGACTTCTGGCCCGGTCAAACGGGTGCGTATTTTCGGCGATGGAAGCCAGAAAAGTAGGGTACACCATTGCGGTGCCCCAGCCGAGCAGCGCCAAAAGTCCTGCAAAAACGGCAAAACTGCCTGCAACCGCCAACCCAAGCAAGGCCATTCCCTGGAGCAACATTCCCCACCACAACAAGTCTTTTTTGCAAATAAAATCGGACAAGCGCCCGCTGGCCAACTGCCCTATGCCCCAAACAGCAGGATAAATGGCAGCCAGGCTGCCGATTTCCGGCAGCGAAAACCCTTTTTGGGCCAGGAAGATGGGCAGCAGTCCCCACACCATGCCGTCGTTCAGGTTGTTGACCAGCCCGGCAACGGTCACAGCGCCGAGGTTGCGGTGCCGCCAGCTGGTATCGAGGAAAATGTGTGCCAGGCGCGGCGTCTGGCTCGTTACCGCCTCCGCTACCACGTGGGCATGCGTATCACGCACCAGCAGCAAAGTGCCCAGGAAGCCCGTCACCGACAATCCGACCCCGAGGTAAAACGGGTAGGGACGCAGGCCGTACGTTCCTGCCAGCCACCCTGTCGCGAAGGCCGCCAGCGCTACGGCAAGGTATCCGGCAAACTCGTTCAGGCCCATGGCCAGCCCCCGGTCGCGCTCCCCCGCGAGGTCTATTTTCATGACCACAGTTGCCGACCAGGCAAAACCCTGATGCGCTCCGAGCAGCACGTTGGCTGCGATGACCCAGTTCCAGGTCGGCGCATGCATCAGCAGAAAGGGCACGGGCAGTCCCAGTCCCCAACCCAGCAGCAACAGCCGCTTGCGCCCCAGCCGGCTTGCCAGAACGCCGGTAAATAAATTGGCGAACGCTTTGGTGACGCCGAAGGCTATGATAAATGATAACACAGCCGTCTTGGCCGCAATGCCGAATGCCTCCGTTGCCAGTTGAGGCAGGATGCTGCGTTCCATACCCACCATGCCGCCCACAAAGGCGTTGATGACGATCAACAGCACAAACTGGTGCAGGTTGGAGCGCAGACCGGGTTGAATGGCTTTCACAAAGTGAAGGTAAGCATTGCGAATAGTCTGACAGACACTATTGCTTGGCCTTTGTTGCCTTTAAAAATCTGAATCGGAGTTTTTATTTTAGGGTGGTATTGGGGGGAGGGGAGGGTTGGTTTAACGCTGGCGTGGGCGACGTGGCGGCGAGCGTTGGCTTTGCGGGTTGGGCTTCGGCGGCATAAGCGACCAATGCATTGTTCTCATCTTTTATTTTTTTGGTTCAGGCTTGCAGTACTGCTTATGTAAGCAAACGACTGTGGTGGGGTAAGTCCAAAATGCTGTCGTATACAAAGTTTATCGTCATATAGTTTTGCTCGTTGTATTTTTATCGCATATCCAGTTTCCCTTTCTGCAAAGTATTGATAAAAATAATCTTCATCAATTCCTGCATGGCGGCTGGTTTCCTCCCATAATCGCTCTAACTCATCGTGAATAATATCGGCAATCTCAAACTCGCCAATAACCATACTTATTGGTGCGGAGGCATAAACAACTACTTTTGTTATACCCTCTCTTTTAAAGATGGCTTTTCTAAATTCATATTTTTTATTACCCTCAAAAATCTTGAAAGCAAATTCAGGCTTAATTGACAATAAAACTCTCATTGGTCAGCGATGATTTTATTATTTGTTCAAAACTTTCCCTCGAAATTCTGTCAAATCCACGAGGTGCGTAATCGCCCACAAAGATACCTAAATCAATTAGGTCTTTTCTGGTTGGTCTTTTGGGAAAGGAATAAACGTAGAGAAAATTGACGATGAAAGGTCGCCAAGTTGGTTTGTAATTCCAATGCTCTTTTAGTTGAGCGTCAGTGAACACGCTTCGTTTCCTGCAAAGCGAGACAAAATCTGATTCGCTTCTTATATTTGTTATTACACTCTCTACGACACCTATTGTTGAAACGACAGAGGAGTAATAAGCGTCCTTTCCTTGCTCGGCGGTTCTGTAGAAAACCACTACGTCGCCTGCCTTCAAGCCTCTTTCGATGGAACGGCTAACGTAAACCTTGCTGATTGCATTTCTGTGCGGTTCACTTTCGATAAAGTTGTTTGGCGATTCTGTTCGCAAAATCGAGTCGGGAAACAACTCTGTATGGTAGGCTGGATAAATCGGAACTATCCAAAAGTTGGTATCCTTGCCAATAAATGGGTAAGTTAGTTTAGGGTTTGACTTGTTCACATTTTTACTAAAATCCCTGCAAAGCACCAACTCGTTTCCCGATGATGATACCTTCTCGCCAAATTTATCAAATCCCCAATCTGAAAGCAACTGTATCAACCGCTGTTGCTCAATCCTTTTGTTGAAAATGGTTACATAGATTTCATCGACCCTGTTCAGTAGTGCGTTGTCGAAAACTATTTTTAAAAATCGCTCGCCCAATTTGAAGCCGTTCATTACTACTTTGAACGTACCTATTTTGAGACGTTTTTTCTTTGAGAATTGAGGGGTTATATCATTGTAGGTTTCATCCTGACCTTCTATTTTGACATACAAAAATGCCAATATTTTATTTTCTCCGTCAAGGCAGATGTAGGCTATTTCGTCAGATTTCTTTGCAAACCATTTTTTAAACCCAGCATAGTCTTCTTTGAAAGAGTCGAAAAAAGGGTCGCCAATATTTATATTGCCAAAGAATTCTTTTTTTACAGACAGGACTTTGTAATCCGTCAGTTTAGGGTTTTCTGAATTGACTTTTTCCAGAAAGGCATCAATCGTAAAGACTTTATCGGAGATGCCAAGCAAACTGGCTTTGTAGTGTATCTTTCTATCCTCTGTGATTAAAGCATCAATTCTCCCGCAAAAAACCTCATTCAAGATTTTTGTATCATTCCAATCGTTTTCATTTTTATCAACTCTGTCGCTGACCGATTTTACTTGCTGCCCAACCGGTGCTTCGGTCTGCATTTGGTTATAACTTTCAAGTTTCGCCGACATTGTTTTTACAACCTTCGGGTCTTGATGCTTTTGAATTTCGGCTATCGTGGTAGGGTGAACGCATTTTTGATAGCCTAATTTATCTATCCAATTAAATAGAACGCCAATATCTTGATTGACGACAGTACTTGCTTCTCTGTGAATTATAATATTTG
>CALMBD010000296.1 GCA_937861115.1 uncultured Bacteroidota bacterium
TTTTTCATGTGCCACCACCCGGCATCTTGTTCCAAAACTATATTTGGATAACAAATGGCTGAACGGCAATCCAGCCCATTTATCGCAAGGCATCAAACAGCGCCCTGGCCTGGGCTTTGTTCCTGCTGCTGCTGCTATTGATCACCTTGTCCAGTTCGGCCGCAGCGAGGTCTTCTTTTTCCAGCATTATATAGGCGATACCCAGGTACCAGTTGATTTCATCGGCGTACGCACCCGGCTCGATGGATCGCGCCTGTTGAAAATAACCGGCGGCGTTATCATAATCGGCAAGGTAAAGGCTGGAAAGTCCTGCGAGGAAATAGTCGCCGGCCCGGTTTTCCGACAGCAGTGGTGTGATCAGTGTCAGCGATTCCCGGTAATTGCCATCGCGGTAGGCTTGCAGGCTTTTGGACCGTTGCGGGTCGCTGCTGCTCTGGCCGTCCCGCAGGGCTTCGTTCATAGCAAAAGGTTGTTCCAGGTACACGGATGCCATGCGTTGGGCTTTGGGTTGCTGGGAAGTCCACAACCACCATCCGAACGCCCCGGCGAACAGGATGGCCGCCGCCGCCAGCCAAGGCCTGAACCGGCGCAGGCTGAAGCGTGGAGATGCGCGATGCACGCCCTTCTCAGCCAGAGTCGCCGCCCACTTCTGCTCGAGTTCCTTGTCGAGCAGGTGTTGCAGCAATTGCTGTTCCTTTTCGGACAGGTCGTCGTCGGGCAAGGGCTGTGACCGAAGTTGTTCGCGTAGATTTTTTTTCATGTAATCGTTGCTAGCGGGATTATTCCAGTTCAAAAAAATATTTCCTCAATTCCTTGATGCAGCGTTCTTTCCGTTTTCGGGTATTGGCTTCCGACGAGTCGCCGAGCAATACCGTCATACTCTTCAGGTCAGTACTGTCGTAGTAAAATCCTTTAAGCAGTTTTTGGCAAAGTTCGCCCAGTCTGCTCCACGCCTTGGCCAGCATGGCCAGCGTCTCCTCATCGGCGGCCTCTTCTTCGCTGAGAACGGCCGGTTCCGGTATACGATCAGTCGTGATTTCCTTGCCGGCATTGAGGTCTTTCAAATAGCGTGTCACGGCAATGCGCAGGAAATAAGCCTCCAGGTTTCCATACACCACCTTCCCGTCTGCCAGAATCTGTCGGAATCGCAGCAGGCTCCACATCACGGTGTCGTATGCGTCGGCATGGTCGGCGCCGTATTTCATTTTCAGGAACGACATGCAGCGCTCGAAGTGGGTCAGAAAAACCTGTTCAAAAAGCTGCTCGTCGCCTTTTCGGAGTGCTTCCAGCAAGTCATAAAACGACTGCTCCGTCAAGCCGAAGTTTTTATTAAAAGAATCAGGTGTTGAACTCATGGTAATGGACAAGGCTGTCTCGTACGGCCAAAAGTATTACATGGGTTCGATTAATTATAACAATAAGCCATTCGGTAAGGACTTGTGACGGTTTGAGAAAAAAATAATCGCCCGGGTTGTCACACTGATCCGGGGGCAGGCTTATTGGGTAAAATGCAAATAATCCAACTGTAAACCCGCCGCCGCTTGGTTAGAACAAACCCGTAAAGTGGTTAGGCGGATGCCGAAAAGCCTTATCCAGAGTAGGCAAAACTCAAAAAATTGCTACCAAAATGTCCAAGACTCAAAAAAAGACCAAAATTGCCCAGACTCAATCCAAATCCGTAACACATCTCCCTGTCGATGAGCGTCCCCCGGGCGGTGTCCACCTCGGGCCCTGCGAAACCGCAGCAGCCAACGTGGAAGCGTATTTCAATGAACTGGCGTTGTCGAAAGTGAACCAGTTGCTGCCCTGCGATGAAGAAAAGGGCGGGTGTCCGTGCCATTCGGGCGGCGGCTCCGGCAGCACTTCCCCGAAAGTAGACCTGATCGTACTGATCGACACCAGCGGTTCTATGGACGCTACTGCCCTTGCAGTGAGCAATGCGATGGTTGATGCCATTGCAATGGCAAAAAGCGAGTGCAATACCGACCTGGAAATTACCTATCTGGGCGTGGAAGGCACCTGGCCGGGCACTGTATTCCTGACTAACCACCGGGATTATATCGTTACTCACAATGGCACCGTACCCATGGTAGCCGACGATCCGTATGTCGGTTACAAGCCGGAGCAAGGCGCCAATGCCATCGAAGACCTCTCCGGGTACGCCAAATGGCGCGAAGGCGCCTGTCGGTCGATCTTCTATATCAGCGATGAGGAACTGGACAGCATCAACCCGACCGGCGATTTTGCCAACGAAACGCTGGCCACGAATAATGCCATAGCAGCGGCTAACCTGAACGACGTCACAGTTTTTGCCCATCACCTGACCTATCAGGGCCGGGGACCGAATATCGAACAGAATTACCAGGACTTGTGCGATCAGACAGGCGGTATGGCCTACTTCAGTAAAAATACGCCAAGCATGGAGGAGTATGTCAAGATGCTGAAGGAAATCATATGCGATGCCTGCGGCAATGGCTGCAAGGAAGCCGAATTTCCCGAACTGGCGCCCTGCATCTCCGTCGCCTGGGGCGACAGCGATTGCGACTGCATGGAGACCAACGACTTCGAAGTGCTCGCGATCACGGTGTGCAACTGCTACTCGAACGTGAGCTTCGGCAACCTGTCGATCGGTCAGATCATCGTGACCGACGACCTCGGCAACCCGGTAGCATTGCTGCCCGATGGCTCGCCTTCTGTGGAAATACACCCTCCGGGCGCCCTGTGCTTCGGCACGCTCGGCCCCTGCACCGACGACACCCCGAGCTGCGTCACCCGCGAGATCGTGGTGTACACGCGCGGCGCCATCGCAGGCAAGTACCTGCTCAAATTCGAAGGCGTCTGCTATTCCATTGCATACACCGGAAATTCGGAGGCTTGCTTTGCCTTCAACCTGTGTAAAGATTAATTTGCGGCTGATAAACCCCTGTTATCTCTGAAAAATCACCGCTTGTTAGGGCAGTGACCCGGATTGGGTCGCTGCTTCTAACAAAGCATTTGCTTTCCCGGTAGTTTCCCGCTACTTTTGTTAAATTATTAATTTGGCGCGCAACGCTATATAGTAAATGCCCATTTCCATGATGAATCAAAATAAATTACCGCAACGGGTAGTCCTGGCCAATTTATTGGTGGTTATTCTGCACTTGCTGCCGGCATTGGCCCCGGCACAGGCGATAACAGTCGCAGGCACAACAACCGGTCACTTGGAAATCTCCACCGCACCATCTGCACCAATTACCGCTACCGAGCCTTCCTTCGGTTTTTTTTACCGCCTGGAATGGAATGTTGGAGGGACAAAGCAGTCCTATTTCTGGCCGAGCAGCACGATAACACAGCCGGATGTGCTTGATTTGCCCAACGGCAATTATCAACTGACGGTTTACCAGTCGAGAAAAGGCGGACCCATCAAGACCGGTACAAAAAACCTTACAGTAAGTGGCAGCGCGCTGAGTTCCTATCCTACCATCGCCTTAGGTACTTCCGGGTTGAAGTTGTTCAACAGCTGGAATGTTTCCACGTATGAATTTCCGGCCAATACGGCGCCCAATCCAGACCACCATACGATCATACCCAAAACCATTCCCGATGAAGAAATCCCCTGGGTATTCATTACGCTGGTCCGGAAAAACTGGTTAGACGATAATCCGGTCAGAATATCCTGCCCTGCATACCTGTCGTACGAGGGGGCCATTATGGAAAATTGTATGCTTGGTACCGGATGTACAACGTCGATGAATCTGAATATCACACCGTATATCTCTTCCGGTCAAACGTTTCTGAATATTCAAAAGGCGCCCGGACCAATTCCACAACAGGTTGATATCCACCTGCTTTTCAGGAAGAACCCAACATACATCCCTTCTGTTTATCCCGATGATGTTTCGTTCGGCGTGAATTATACCTCAACCATTCCCGGCGATACCGCTACCGTAGATACGGCATTTACTTTTGCGGTCAAAACCCTGCCCCACGACCCCAATCGCCTGGAAGTGGACAAAGATGAGCTGTGCGCTTGCGGTACCGACGAATACCTGACTTACCGGATCGATTTTCAAAACGACGGGGCAGCACCGACCAATTCCGTTACGGTAACGCTGTTCAACACCACACATTTGCTCGACAATACCATTCAATATCAAAGCAATACCGGCGACTGGAATGCTCCGATAAGCCAATCCCTTAACCCCAGGCAATTCACGATTGATTACCTTTGGATGGGCGGGTTGCCGGGGCTCAAGCAAAACACAAATTCTAACCCCAAACCGAACCCCGATGAGTGCTCGGATCATTTCTATGTCAAGATCAAAAAGACGGATTGTTTGCCTGCCGGAACCCTGATACAGCCCAAAGCCGAAATTAAGTTTGAAGGCGCTCTTGAAACGATCTTTACCAATCTGGATGAAACGATGATTGTCAACGAGGCCAACTGCAAATCCTGTCCACCCAACCCGCGGTGCCCCAATTGTGGAAAAAAGAAAAAGTGCTGGTTGCTCAATTTGTTCAGGAAAAAGAAATAATGCCTATCAAGGTTCGCCTTTTTCATTTGTCAGACCACTACCCTTTTGCGTACGGTTTAGACATTGCTGTGCTAAATGTTCAATAATAGTCCAGCAAGTCGTTTAAAGTATTCCGGCAGGGCCAAAATGGCATTATTGCAAGCCACAAGGCATCTCTTTTCTGCAAATTGTTCTGCAATGAACTGCAAAAAGATTTTGACCGACTCAAAAAACCGCGCTTTGGGTAACGGGCAGAATACCCCTGACAACATCTGCTACAATACATCTCTGTTATTGCTATTGAACCGATAAATTTAATTGTATCACCAAAAACTCCTTACACCATGAAATACGAAATCAGGCATGTGTATACCTGCCGAAGGTTATCTGTTTTGTTTTCCCTGATACTGGGTACTTATGGAATGTTATTCGCTCAGCCGGTGTTGACGTACTCTTCTTCCGGTGCCTGCACATTCGATATTATTACCAGTATTGCCAATGAACCAATTGATTCACTTAGTGGAGAGTCCTCCGTCGGCCTGTTTTACCGACTCGACGGACTGGACAAACAAGGTTCTTATTTCTGGGACACAATAATTGGCGGAACAAATATTACAACAAGCAAATCGCTCGAACTGCCACCAGGCAAATTCAGTTTGGTGGCTTATCAAAACAGAAAAGGCGGGCCAATTAAAACCGGTAAGGGCCTGACGATTATTAACGACTCAAATACCTGCCCTTCTGAAGTACTTCCAACGGTATTTAAGGAGCCCGAACAGCGGGTCAAATTATCTGCAAGCTGGAACGTGTTTTCCGACCCGTTTTATTCGTATCCTCCGTGTCTTCATAGCACAACGAATGAATACTTTTCACCGGAAGACCCCTGGCTGTTTCTCACCCTGTCCGTTAAATCATGGAGGACAATGGAGAAAGACGTTTCTATATATTTTGACGATATCAATCTTGATTATGTCGGCGCTATAGCAGAAAATTACGAACATACCCAGCATGATGCCTGGAATTTTGTGGAAGAGGTGAAATACACCCCTGATTCAGGACAAGCAACCATTTGGCGAAAATCAGGCGTTGATTTTCCACTAAATAATGAAACGCATATTCACCTGATTTTCAAGAAAGGAAGCGAGGCATTCAGCCATCTGCCCAAGATCGAGTTCACTGCAGAATACTCATATAGAATTGAGACCGATACTTTTATCGAGTCAGTATCCCTCTCCCTTCCCGTAAAAGGCGCACCGCACGATCCGAACAGTCTGGAAGTTGATGAAACCTGGTTGTGCCCCTGCCAGGCAAATGAATGGTTGACATACCGGGTGAACTTCCAGAATATGGGCACCACAGATGCCGACACGGTTATGGTTTTTCTGACGAATGATGTACATCTCTATCCTGCAAGCCTTAAACTACTGCCGGATACGGCGCTTGTACATAAAACCGTTATGAAACAGGCTGATATTAAATACGACCCTGCACAAAAAATGTTTTTGGTCACTCCGATTTATTTGCCCGGTACAGCCCAGGTAGAACCGAGAACTTATGAAAATTGGGAGACGCAGGACTATTTTATGTTCAGGATCAGAAAAGAGGATTGCCTTAAATCCGGCACCATGATCCAACCGCAGGTAGGAATTGTTTTTTATAAAGATAGTATTCCTCAAGATACTATTTTTACCAATCTTGAAAAAACAGAAATAGTTATCGAAAACAGGAGATTCCATTGCCAGAAATCACCCCATCCATCCTGTACTGCATGTAAAAAGAAAAAGCCCTGTTGGCTGCTGGCCCTTTTCAGAAAAAATAAAAAAACCTCGCAAGAGGAAAAATAATGGAGAAATGACTGCACCCAGACACAAGTCGCTTTTTGCGAACCAGGCAATACTGCTTTCCAAGCTGCTGATAGCCCTGTTTATGGCTATCAGCAGCTTTCAGCATTTGTCTCCACCGGATATTTCCACTGCCGATGATCAGATGCAGGACGCCGTGCGGCTCATGGATCAAAAACAATACGAGCCGTCGATCCCCAAAATCAAAAACGCGATTGGTATTTACGCAGCATCCGGCAACGACACGGCCTGGATAAAAGCCTGTAAAAAACTGGACCTCTGCTTTTATTACCTCAACAAACCCGATGAAGGCATCCTGTTTTTTGAAAATATCCTGAAGTCGGGGAAGCCGCCGGCCAACATGCGCGCCGATCTGTTGCTGCTCCTCGGCGACAATTACTACCTCAAAAGCGACTATGCCCGCGCCATAGAAACCTACGAAAAGGGTCTGCCCCTTGCCGAAAACGACCAGGCAACCGATCTGCTGCTGCGATATTACGCCAATCTCGGCTGGCTTTACTGGGATGCCGGCAACCACGCCAAAGCCCTCGAATTCCAGAAGAAATCGCTTGAACTGGCTGTTCAGCAACGGGATTCCACCAATATCCCGACCCTGCTTGCCTACATCGGCGATACCTACCGCACGATGAACGATCCGCAGGCCCTGGACTACTTCCGCCGCGCGCGGGCTTTGGCGCCCGAAAACGCGCAAACCCTTATTCAGTTTTCCAAAGCGTACCAGCAATTCAATATGCCCGACAGCGCATTGGCCGTACTTACAACCGTTTTGCCGCTGTTGAAAGGCGATACCGAAAAAGCGGATGCGTATTATCAGTTTGCCAGGCTATATCTCGATGAAAGGGATCTTCCCAGGGCAATTGCCAATATCGACAAAGCGCTTAAGTATGGTCTCAAGGGCTACGGTGAAAAAAATTCCGAGTACGCCCGCATGACCACGATGGCCGGCAAAATATACCTGGCCGCTGGCGATGCAGATCAGGCATTGCGCTGGTTCGATCATACCTTGTCAAACCAAAGCACCGGAAAAGACCTGTCGCCCGGCAGTTATTGGGTGTTGGGCAGTCTGGAAGGCAAGGGACGCGCTTTTTTCCAACAATACCGCGAATCCAAACAAATTGCCCACCTCGATAATGCCTTCGGGGTATACGACAGCGGCTTGCAATACGCCGAAAACATGCGGCTTTCGCACAGTCATGAATCCTCCAAACTGGAATTGTACGAATACATCCAGCCCATTGTAGAGGGCGGCGTCAGAACCGCGCTCGAACTGGCAGCGGTGAGCGGCGACAACACTTTTGTGGAAAAAGCATACCTGTTTGCCGAACGGGCAAAGGCGCCGGTAATGGCGGAAGCCTTGTATGATCGGGAGATCAAACACGTCGCCGGAATTCCGGACAGTGTGCTGGCGCATGAACAGGCGGTGCAGGAAGCGCTTGTCCAACTGGAACTGGCGGTTCACGACGAGCCCGAAAATGACAGTCTGCAACAGGTGCTGCTCGATGCCCAGATCGGAATGGAACGGCTGAAAGACGAGATGAAGCGCCGTTTTCCGCGCTATTATGAGATGAAATATGCTTTCAGCAAACAGGCCGGTCTCCCGCAGATACGCCAGGCTATGGACGACGATGCCCGGTTGGTGCAGTACCTCATGGGCGACTCTGCACTGTATGTCTTCACCCTTACAAAGGCTGATATCAAATCGTATTTGATTCCTGTGACCGACAGTTTGAAGGCCGCACTCGAAATGTTTCACAGGTCTGTCAGCGATTGGGATTTCGTTCAATATGCCCCGGCGCAAGCGGAAAAGGATTTTCTGGCAGCGGCGCCCGCACTTTACGAAGCGCTGCTGGCCCGACCGCTGGCCGGAATGAAAGCCGGAAAACTGATCATCGTACCCGACGGTTACCTGGGACTGATCCCTTTTGAGGCACTGCTCACAACGCAGTATAGCGGCAGTTGGAAAGACCTGGATGTTCCCTACCTGATCCGGGATTATTCGATCAGTTATGCCTGGTCTGCCGCAGCGCTGCACCGCCCGAAGACTAACGACCGGAAACCACCATACAATTTTGTCGGAATCGGCACGGAATACGATGCAGCCACCTTCAGCGATAAGGCGCCCGTCGCCATGCGTGACCTGGGGCCGTTACCCAATGCCGACGACGAGGTTGCGGCCATCGGCAGCCTGCTGCACGGCAAAACATGGCTCAATGCCGAAGCCACAAAGGAACACTTTCTAGCCTCGGCGCCCGAATGCGGCATCCTGCATATCGCTACTCACGGCGTGCTCGACGAGCAAAACCCGATGATGTCCTGCCTGGTATTCAACAAATCGCAACAAGGCGCCAGCAACCAACTGTTTGCCTCCGAACTCTACAATATTCAACTTCAGGCGCAAATGACCGTTCTGAGCGCCTGCAACACGGGACAAGGCCGGGTTCACAACGGCGAAGGGGTCATGAGTCTCGCCAGGGCCTTCGCCTTTGCCGGATGCCCGACCCTCGTCAGCAGCCTATGGCGCGTCAACGACCTGTCCACCTCTACGGTGATGAAGGGTTTTTACAAAATGCTGAAATCGGGAAAATCCGTTGATGCATCCATGCGGGAGGCCAAACTCGAATACCTCGCCGGTACCAGCGCCGAATATGCCAAACCGATTTACTGGGCCGGTTTTGTGGTCATCGGAAAAAGCGATGCCTTGCCGGAACATCTGTTCAACACAGGCATAACCTGGTGGTGGTGGATTGCTGCCGGCGCGCTCGCACTCGGCATGCTCTATTTCCTGTTCTACAAAAAAAGGCAGCGCCGCTAGGGCACTAGCCGCACTTTGTAACCCGGAATGGCATTCCGGGTTAGAGGACCCGGAATACCATTCCGGGGTACAGGCTCCGGAATACCATTCCGGGGTACAGGGCGCTACAATTTGAAATGCGCGCTCCCGCATTGTCGTAAACGGGTAATTTTTTGCGTGTGATAGCCTGGAAAAATGCCCTTATGCTACTTTTGCTG
>CALMBD010000297.1 GCA_937861115.1 uncultured Bacteroidota bacterium
CTGATACAACCTTCGAAAACCTGACCTGTTTCGAATCAAACCAACCCTGCGCGCATGAACTTTTTGCGCGCTGAATGTTGTGGCACGCCCCGGGGTGTGTCTGAAAGATAAAGCAAACCATGATCTACCTGTTGACCCTGCTTGGCTTTGCCTTGCTCATCAAAGGCGCCGATTGGCTGGTGGACGGCTCCATCGCTGTCGCCTCCCGGCTGGGCGTGTCGAACCTGATCATCGGCCTGACCATCGTCTCGATGGGCACCTCCATGCCCGAACTGATCATCGGGGTGATCGCCAGTTTTGAAGGGCGGTCCGGACTGGCCATAGGCAACGTGCTGGGCAGCAATATTGCCAATGTGTTGCTCATACTCGGGGTAACTGCAGTGGTGTGCGACCTGCCCGTGCGGCGCAACACCATCCTGTCCGAAGTACCCTTTTCGCTGGCAGCGGCCCTGCTCGTCGGCTTTCTGGCCAACTCCTCCCTGTGGTATGAACAGGACAAAGGACTGTCCATCAGTCGCGGCGACGGCATCATTATCCTGTTTTTTTTCATCCTCTTTATGGCGTATGTCCTCATCATTGCCCGGGAAGATAAAAGGGGACGGAAAAAAGACGCCGGGGTGCCGGCAACCGATCTGAAAAAAGATATCCTGCTGATCGTCGCAGGCGCGGGCGGCCTGTTTCTCGGCGGCAAATTTGTGGTGGACGGCGCCGTACATCTGGCCAAACTGTTCGGCCTGAGCGAAACGTTTATCGGCCTGACGGTAGTGGCGCTCGGCACCTCGCTGCCGGAATTGGTGACTTCCATTTCTGCGGCATTGAAAAAGAACACCGATATCGCCGTCGGAAACGCCGTCGGCTCCAACATCTTCAACCTGTTGTGGATACTGGGCATCAACGCCCTCATCTGCCCCCTGCCGTTCGATGTAGCCTCCAACATGGACCTCCTGGTTGTCATTGCCTCGAGTTGCCTGATCCTGCTGGCCCTGATGGTCGGCCGGCGCATGACGATAAAAAGGATGGAAGGCATCGTTTTTTTGTTGGCATATGCGGCCTATTTGTATTTTGTGGTGGAAAGGGGCTGAGTTTCTTCACGGCTCCATTTTTTCACCCCCTTTGCAGTAATCAGATGACCCGCCTGAAAAAGATTTTGTGGACCGCATTAAAGGGCGCCGGCGCCACCGTCGCAGCCGTTTTGCTGCTGCTCTTCCTGCTACCCATCCTTTTCCCCGGCGCCATAGCCGAACAGATCAAAACATGGACCAATGAAAGCATCGAAGGCGAATTGCAGTTTTCCAAAACCCGCCTTTCGTTCTTCGAGCATTTTCCTTCCCTGACGCTCACCCTGTACGACTTTTCGCTGACCGGCTCGGCGCCCTTTGCCGGCGATACGCTCCTGGCCGGTGAGGCGCTCAGTTTTGGCCTCAACCTGGCCTCCGTATTCGGCGAAACCCTGGAAGTCAATACCTTTTACATCGACGACGCACGCATCAATGTGCAGGTCGATACACTGGGGCAGGCCAATTACAACGTCTACAAGGGCAGTCCGGACGATAGCTCGCAGCCCGACAGCAGCAATACCCGGCTGAAGATAGCCGGCATTTTTTTCAGGCATTGCCACCTCACCTACGACGACCGCTCCATGCCCCTGCGCATGGAGGCGAAAGACTTCAATTACGAAGGCCGCGGCGATCTGGCCAACAGCCAGTTCGACCTGCAATCGAATATGAGCGCCGCCAGTTTTGATTTTGTGTACGACGGCACGCCCTATTTCCTGAACAGAAAACTGAAAGCAGACCTGCTGACCGGCATCAACACCTCGTCGCTGGTCTTTCGCTTTGCCAAAAACGAGTTGCTCATCAACAAACTGCCCGTCGATTTTTCCGGCGAAATGGCTATCCTCAAAGACGGGTACGACATTGACCTGAACGTCGTGTCGGGCACCACTGATTTCGCCAATATCTTCTCGGCGCTGCCGCCCGAGTACGACCAGTGGTTCTCGCAAACACAATTCAGCGGGCAGTCGCAGATCAGGGTGGCGCTGAAAGGCAAGTATCGCGCCGCGACGGCCGAGGCGCCCGACCTCAGCATCGGACTGTGGGTGCACGACGGCTCGATTCGGCACAACAATGCGCCCGCGCCGCTTCAGCATTTCTGGGTAAACGGAAAGGTGGAAATCCCCGGATTGCAACCCGACAAATTCTCCCTGACCCTGGATACCCTGATGTTCGACCTCGACGGCGCACCCACCCGCGCTACCGTATACGTGAAAGGCATCGAACAGCCCTATATCAAAACCGACATCCGGAGCCGGTTGGATCTGGCCCTGCTCGACAAGGCCCTGGGCCTGACGGCGGTCGACCTGCGCGGCTGGCTCGACCTGCAATTCCGCGCCGACGGAACCTACCGGAGCAAAGTGCTTCCCGACCATTCCGAGGCCATCACCGCCATCCCGGCATACCAGCTCGACGCAGGCATTCAAAACGGCTATTTCAAATACACCTCGTTCGAACTGCCCCTGGAGCAACTGCAGGCGCAGGTCCGCTCGGCCTGCACCACGGGCCGGTGGCAGGATATTTCCTTTTCCATCGATTCGCTCCGCGCCGTTCCCGGCAATGGATCAATCAGCGGCAGCCTGTCGGTCAGCGGCATGGAAAAGAGTGCCGTAAAAGCCAGACTCAAGGCTAACCTTCAACTGGAGGACTTTGCCCGCATCTTTCCCGTTCAGGACTACCGGCTCGGCGGTGCCCTGGATTTCGACATCCAAACCGACGGCACGCTGGATGCCGGTAAAAAGTTGTTTCCCGCCACCACGGCTGCCTTGCAACTCAAAAACGGCGTCCTGCAAACCCCGTACTACCCGCGCCCCATCGAACAACTGAACATCAACGCCTCTCTGAAGGGCAAAACCGGCACTTACAACGACCTCGGCCTGCAATTGCAGCCGCTTTCCTTTGTGTTCGAGCAGCAGCCTTTTACCCTTGCGGCAGAGGTGCGCAACCCCGGCAACCTGCGCTACGACATCAGCGCCAGGGGCGCCCTCGACCTGGGCAAAATATACCGGGTGTTTGCCGTGGAAGGGTACCAGGTGACCGGTATGCTGCAAGCCGATTTCAGCGCGCAGGGTACCGAAGCCGATGCCGTAGCCGGCCGCTACCAGCGCCTGCAGAACAAGGGCACCCTGCGACTGGCCAACCTGGAACTGCGCAGCGACGACTACCCCGACCCGTTTTTCGTGCCCGGCAGCACCCTGCGCTTCGAGCAGGACAAGGCCTGGCTGAGCGACGCCGTGTTGCGCTACCGCAAGAATGAATTTACCCTGAACGGCTATGCTCAGAACATGGTCGGTTACGTGCTGAGCGGCAGTCCCCTGCAGGGCGAGTTGAGCGTCAGCAGTCCCCGCATCGTTATCGACGATTTTATGGCCCTGGCAGCGCCGTCCGGGGCGAGCCGGCCCGCAGCGACCCCGGCCCCGTCGGGGGTGGTCCTGTTGCCCGCCGATATGGACCTCAGCCTGAAAGCATCGGCAGCCGAAGTGCTGTATGGCCAGACCAAAATCGAACATTTCAGCGGCGAACTGGCCATGCAAAAGGGGAAACTGCTGCTGCGGGACACCCGGTTCAATATCGCCGGAGCAAACGTGGGGCTGGAAGGCAGTTACACGCCCGTAAGCCCGCGCAAGGCCCTGTTCGGCCTGACCTTCAAGGCCGATTCCTTCGATGTGAAACGCGCATACGACGAAGTACCGCTGTTCCGGGAAATGGCCAGCGCTGCCGAAAAGGCGAGCGGACTGGTTTCATTGCAATACCAGTTGGAGGGCCGGCTCAACGACCGCATGGAACCCGTTTATCCCAGCATCAAGGGCAAGGGGTGGGTCAAACTGGAACAGGTCAAGGTCAAGGGCCTGAAACTGTTCGGCGCAGTCAGCAAGGCCACAGGAAAAGACGACATCAACGATCCCGACCTGAAAGCCGTGGTGATGCGGTCTTCCGTTGCCAACAACATCATCACGCTCGAACGCACCAAAATGAAAGTGCTCGGATTCCGCCCGCGCATCGAGGGCCAGACCTCGCTCGACGGCCGGCTTAACCTGCGCTTCCGGCTCGGACTGCCGCCATTCGGCCTGATCGGCATTCCCATGACCATAACCGGCACTTCCGACGACCCGCAGGTGGAGGTCCGCAAAGGCAAGGAGGCGGACGAACTGGAGGAGGAAGTCGACGATGAGGACGACCAGGGAGGGTAGGAGACGGGTCAAAACCCGGGAGTCCGGTGTTATTCGGCGCCGGACAACCACAACCGAAATCAGGTTTTTGATATATTTGTTGCCCGTAACCGGTTGATCCTTTGCGGTTGTATAAAATAAACCTGCTCGTACAATATGAGTCATCCTGAATTTATTTCCCGCAGATTGCCGCAGAAAAAACGCGCAGAAATGCGCAGAATATTCCTTAATCTGCGGCAATCTGCGGGAAACACACTACCATACGAAATTCGGGATGACTCACGCGAATCAGGGGTTGATTTTGGACTTTGAAAATCGAACATTTAGGCACGAGACCTATAAGGTTTGCCAAACCTTATAGGTCTAAAAGGCTGAAAACCAATTCTCGCTTATTTTCAACCCCTGATTCGCATGACTCATATTGAAATAAACCTGCCATGAAAAAATCAAACCAACTCCTTTCGGCCATTGTAATGCTCGCCCTCGCGTCGCCCCTTTTTGCACAAAAAGAAGACCTCACCCAAGACACGGTATTTTTCAGACAACAGGCCAAACTGTACCAGCGCTGGCTGGAGCACAACGGGCTGGGCAAAACCCTGCATGTCAAGACGATAGAGGTGGAGCCGCAGCAGATCGCCCTTTACCTCGCTTTTCCCACGGAAAACGCCGATTCGGTATCTGCCGCCTGGATGCAACTGAAAAAAGACTACGCCGCCCAAAACACGGGCCTGAGCCTCGAACAGGAACTGTTCTACAAAATGCTGCACATGATGGAAGTGCGCCAGTCGGCCGCAAACGTGCAACTGTACGACACCTACGACACGCGCAAGGAACCCTGCTTTTACAGGGGGATTTACGTGAAAGACGGGGTGTTTAAGATCGACACAGGCGGCTGCAAGTCCAAGCGAATGGACGTGTACATATCACCGGGCGACCTGAGCGGCGCCAAAAAACACTCCGTCGAGGCGTTTCAGAAACAGTTTACCCAGGAATATGTGTTCGACAGGATACACCGGTACGCAAAACAGCGGTATGAAAAGAAGACCTGCGAGAATCGCACCCCGAAGGTAAGTCCCCAGCAGATCGACGGCAACATGATGCGTTTCGACGTCACTGACCTGTGCAAGGAAGTGCTGAAGGACGAGCAGAATAGTTCGATATGCTCCTTTCTGAGCAAATACGTCAAGCCCTGCAACTGGATCAAGCGGGAAAAACTGACGCTTACGTTTATCTACCAGTCGAATGACAACGGTTTCCTGCTGAAATGCGAGGTGGAAGGCAAGGTCGGCTCCGGTTTTTACGACGAGGTGGGGCGCGGCGGATACCTCGATATGGAGATCGACTTCGACGGTTACCTGACGGATTACGCAAACAAACTCCAGTATGAACTGAAACAGGCGATCCTTAAGTAGCGCCGGCGTTTCGATTGACCCGTACACATGAAAAAATCAGAATTACTTGAACTGCTTGCCGCCGATGAAATGCGCCCTGTGCTCGACATCGCCCGGGAAAGCGCGCATCTGCTCGACAATACCGACCTGCAGGAAAACATGGTGCTGCTCAGTTCGCAGTGGGAAAACCTGGAAAAAGAAGAGCAATCGGGCACGATCGCCTGGGAGACCCTCCTGCAAAACCGCAACCGGGTAAAACGCTCCCTGCTCGGCCTGATGGCCGCTCTGCCCGAACAGTTGCCCGTCACGCGCGATGTTGCCGGCAATGCGAAGGCTGTGGCCGTCAAGCCCGGCATCCCGGAAGACCGCTTCAAGCGGCAGATATTCTTCTTCATGCTGGCCGCCAAATGCTGGATCATATTCTGGATACTGTTCCACAAAGGTACGGGCGGGTTCACGAGCGGGGAGTCGATGGCCACCATCTCGCTGCTGCTGCCCGCTTTTACCGCCTACACCACCGTCATGCTGGGCGATTTTATCAAAAACCGCAACAAACCGGCCCTGCCCGCCGCCTTTGCGCCCCGCGTGAGCAAAACCCTGTCGACCATCACTTGGATTGTCTTTCCGGCCTATGTGCTGGCGCTGCACTGGATCATCGGCGAAAAAGCCGCCGGTACGCTGGCCGATAATGCCCAGGCCAACTACGAAAGCATGACCGGCTGGCT
>CALMBD010000298.1 GCA_937861115.1 uncultured Bacteroidota bacterium
AACTCAAATTATCCTTCGCCTCTGTTGCTCGCGCAACAGGGGCGTTTTGGTTTTTGGGCCCCTACCGACTTGGCCTGAAAGGCATCGGCTATTTCAATTCCTCATAAAAACGGCCGAGATCCGGTTCCACTGCTCTTTTCCGACCCAACTCATACTCGTATACAGCCCGCCCGAGCCGGGCCAAAAAAGGGACCCCTACCCTATCATAATCATACCTGTCGTCGTTAAAAATACCGTCGCTGTTGCACAGGATAGTAGCGGCCAATACAAATTCCACCTTGTTTTTAAAATCAACAATGTAAGCCACATCCGTAAGGGTGCCGTAGGCTTCACCTATTTTGTTGAACGAACGTACAGAGCCTTCATATTGCGCCCTGGAATCGCCAAAAAGGAGAAACTTGGCATATCCGTCATAGTACGTCGAATCGTATCGGGGATAATCGCACTCGCGGGGAAAGATGCCCATATAGTGCCATAAAAAACGGTAATCGGCGGGGTTCAGGTCGAAACGAAGTTGAGGGGGCATGGCCTCCGGAAACAGAACGGCACGCAGCATCTTTTCCATATCAGTCAACGCAAACCAGTTCTTGCCGGACAGGTCGAACGGGGTACGAACGAGACTGTCCTTTGCATTGTAGTAACCGATACCCTTGGTGGTGCCGTATTGAGGGTTCTGCCAGATAATGGAATCGAAGCGCTCCGGTATGCGGTACAGCACACTGCCGTCTGCAGGTGAAAAGAACGCCATGGGACTGGCATAGCGATTGTCTCGACCCGGATAATTGAAACGATGGACGATTCCAGTATGGTTGTAACCCTTTTTCCGGAGCGTTTCATTGATATGTGCCCGACCGAGAAACTCAAAGAGGTGGTTGTAGGCCAGGTTATCACTCACCGTAAATATCTGCCGGATATCCTGCGCAAGAGATGGCTTGCCGCCGGGAGCGGAAGCGTCAGACTTATACTGTTGCTGATATGCCCGAACGGAGTCCAGAGCGTATGGCGTATCCCTGTCCAGGTTTTCACCGCTTGCGCGCAGGTGGTTGATCTGCTCCAGGGCCAGCAAAGCCAGCGGCATTTTTACCATACTGGCCGGGTAGAAGTACCGTGCAGAATCGGTATTGTGGTAAAAAGAGGTAAAATGGGGCCGCTGTGCCGCATCCCGATCTATACGGGTATAAATAATCTGCACCTCGTATTGCTCCGGGTGAGACAAAATGCTGTCAAACTCAGGGGAATGTGCATGAAGAATTGCCTTCAACGGATCGATATCCTTGCCGGGAGTATGTTGCAGCGTACTGCAGGCGCCGCACAGAACGAATATGCATAAAGGGAAGATCAGGTGTTTCATGATACAGCCCCGTTATTTCCCTGCAATTATACCATTAGGTCCGGAACATAGTTCTTGTATGCGCCTGATTTCAACTTTTCACCCACGGCAGTAAAGGCATCGAGGGTAACGCGAATGTCTTCTTCTGTATGTACAGCTGTCGGGATCAGGCGCAGGATGATCATGCCTTTGGGAATAACCGGATACGCCACAATGGAACAGAACACACCATAATGTTCCCGCATGTCCTTTACCAGGGCCATGGCCTCTTCGACCTCGCCGTTCATATAAACCGGCGTTACGCAGGTGTTGGTATCGCCGATATTAAAACCTCGGGCCTTGAGACCGCTCTGTAGCATATGCACATTATGCCACAATTTTTCCCGGTATTCGGGGTGATCGCGCAGCAATTCGAAACGCTTGAGCAGCCCTTCCACCAACGGCATGGGCAGTGATTTGGCGAAAATCTGGGAACGCATGTTATATTTCAGAAACCGGATAATATCCGATTGCCCCGCAAGGAAGCCTCCGATCAGCGCCATGCTTTTTGCAAAAGTGCTGAAGTATATGTCTATTTCATCGGTTACACCTTGCTCTTCAGCGGCGCCGGCGCCGGTTTTACCCAGCATGCCAAACCCGTGTGCATCGTCGATAAACAGGCGGAAACCGTATTTTTCTTTCAGCGTTACGATCTCGCGCAGTTTGCCCTGATCGCCGCGCATACCGAATACGCCTTCCGTGATGACAAGAATACCGCCTTCGGTACCATCGGTGAGGCGTTTGGCGCGCTCCAGGCATTTTTCCAGACTGCCGATATCGTTGTGCGTGTAGGCAAATCGCTTGCCCATGTGCATACGCATGGCATCCACGATGCAGGCATGGCTTTCCGCATCGTACACCGCCACATCGTGCCTGGAGAGCAGGGTATCGATAGCAGAAAGTACACCCTGATAGCCATAGTTGACCAGGTATCCGGCTTCTTTGCCGACGTAATTTGCCAGTTGTGTTTCCAGTTTCTGGTGCAGTTTCGTCTCTCCCGACATCATACGGGCGCCCATCGGATATGCCAGACCCCAGCGGGCAGCGGCTTCCGCATCGGTTTTACGCACTTCCGGATGGTTGGCCAGCCCGAGATAGTTGTTGATGCTCCAGCATACAACCTCTTTTCCCTTGAATATCATGCGGTTGCCCAGTTCTCCTTCCAGTTGGGGAAACATATAGTAACCTTCGGCCACCTCGGCGTATTTACCGAGCGGGCCGGCTTGTTTCTGAATTCTGTCGAATAGATCCATTCTTTTTTAGAATGATGAGTGATGAATGATAAATGATGAAAACGGTCTAGCCGGCTGTTGCCATCGCTGCTGTTGCATTTTTTACAGCCTGTTCCTCTTTCCAGGTTTTCCACTTCGATCCCATAATGGTATTCATACCTTTATCGATGACGAAATGGCGGGTAATATTCCACAAACCTTTTGCCTGTGTCAGCACGTTGTCGCGCGAACGGAGGCTGATAGAGTAGCCGCCATCTACGTACACAATGTAATGCCACCACATAGCGGGTATGAATACTGTTTCGCCATGGGTCAGAACCGTCTCATAGCCGGTGGCCTTTTCCAGCGCCGGATATTTCTCATAATCCGGCTGGAGCGGATTGACATGGCTTTGCACGGTATAGGGATGCTGGTAAAGAAATGGATTCTGTTGCTGATCAAACAACACAATATGCTTGCGTGTCCAAAAGTGGGTATGGAATACGTTGGAACAGTCGATGTCGTAGTGCAGATTGGTGACTGCGCCGGCGCCACCGAAGAACATAAAGGGATATTTGTCGACCCAGCCATCCGTAATGGTTGGATTTGATACATCATGGATCAGGTCGCGGGCATAATCAAATATGTTCCAAAGAAATATCCGGTACTCTGTCGGGCCCTTTTGAATCATATCCAGGTAATCGCCGAACTTCATAGTCAGGTTGCTTTTCATGTAGTTCGGCCCGGGTTTATGAAAATCGGGGCCAACGATAGGCACCTCCAGATGACCGTATTCCTTTTTAAAATAATCAAAAGTCCATTTTGTGGTGGCAGCCCAGTCCCTGGCAAGGTCTGTGAATACCACCGGTCGTTTGGGTTTAAGATAGTTTTCAATAAACTCCTCACGGGTAAGACCCGTTCGGCGTTCGATAGGGAGCAGTTTCATCCGAGCGAAAAATTTGTCCTGTGGTATGGGTTGCGATTGACAGCGCAAAGGTTAGGGTTCAGGCGAAAAGAATATTCAGACGAATGTCAGTTCTGGAATAACATTTCCGGCAATGGTTGACCGTGTATCAGCAGATTTCCACCATAGTTTTCTGCGGCAAAAAGCCCTGGGTCTCCATCCATGTATCGCTAAATACCTTGCTGACGTATTTGCAGCCGTGATCGGCAAAAATGAGTACGACTACATCATCCCTGGTCAGTTCATCCTTGATCTGCTCGAGGCACTGAAGGGCGGCTCCGCTGGAATAACCGACCAGCATGCCTTCCTGTCTTGCAATGGAGCGGGCGCGCAAGGCGCTATCCTGATCGGTCACTTTCACAAACTTGTTGATCAGGTCAAAATCAACGTTTGCAGGTATGATATTCTTTCCGGTACCTTCGATACGATAGGAATAAATTTCATTTTCATCGTAAACGCCCGTCTCGTGGTATTTTTTTAATACGGAGCCGTAAGCATCTACCGCGATGACCTTCATATCCGGGTTTTGTTCGCGGAGGAAGCGCCCTGAACCGCAGAGGGTCCCGCCGGTACTGGCGCTGCCGATCAGGCAAGTCACCTGTCCCTGGGTTTGTTCCCAAATTTCGGGTCCTGTCGACAGGTAGTGCGCATCGGCATTGTCGGGGTTAAAATTCTGATTCACGTAATAAGCCCCAGGGATATCTTTGGCCAATTGCTCTGCACGGCGGTAATACGAGTTGGGGTCGTTGGGTGCTGCATCCTGCGGGCACATGATCACTTCGGCGCCCATTGCGCGCAAATTGTTGAGTTTGTCTTCTGAAATCTTGCTGGTTACAGTGAGGACGCATTTGTAGCCTTTGATGGCACAAACCATGGCAAGACTGAAGCCGGTATTGCCACTGGTGGCATCCACAACAGTGCCGCCGGGTTTGAGTTGGCCCAAACGTTCGGCGCGTTCGATCATGTGCAAGGCAATGCGGTCTTTGGCGCTCAGCCCGGGATTAAACGCTTCTATCTTAGCGTATACCGTAGCAGGAATATGAGAGACTACTGAATTGAGTCGAATGAGCGGGGTTTTGCCAATGGTTTCAAGTATGTTGTTAAATACCATACTCCGGTGACTTTTTTTGGCTTGAAATTAAATACGGGTAACGAATGAGATTCCGAAAAGTATAGACGATTCGTAAAAGACTAAAAAGAAATTGTGCAAACGCAGGACAAATACATCGAAAACAGCCGAAATAAGGCTGTTTTCCAGTTTAAATCACCACCGAATGCATTCAGATTTCTTTAAACCCGCCACAAAAGTACTTCAAAGCGCGCGAAAGCCGGATACACTTTTTGCAAACAAGGATTTAACAAAAACTTTTCCTGTGTTTATATAATAGTTTAAAAAAAATTATCACCTTTGGGGACCAACACCAAATATTCGTTGGGTAATTTACAATACTTCATCACACATCTTTTAATTCCTCCTATCATCATGCTTATTGTGTACGTTACGCTTGCAACGCTGTTTCTGGTGCGCACACTTCCTAAAGTTGCGTCCTTTCTGGCAGCCGGCTCCCGCCGATAGCCCGTAACCGCTGCAAAACCTGTGAATCCAGCCCCTTGACACCTTTACATTTAGTATCGCGAAAAAAACGGCCGCCGGGAGTGCTCCGGCAGCCGTTTTATTTTTATATCACCTCCACCCACCTTCCCGGGGCACTCGCCCGTATCCGGTTGTCGTACATCGCCTCACAGGTCACCGTAGGCAAGTAGTATCGACCGGCATAAGCCGCATTGAGTTGAATCCGGTAGACCCTCGTGTCGGATTGGTTCGCGTTATAAGGCTGTGGCAGGTCGAAATAGGTATAGACCCGGTCGTCGCGCACATCCACATAATCCGCAGGGCTGTTCACCACACCGGAAACGCCGCTCATCCGTGCATTCAGGATTTCCCAGCCGGAAGGAAAGGCTTGGGTCAGTGCCATTTCGTTGAAAGGAAACTTAAAGCTGCTGTTGCGCCTGACCGTCACCTCTGCCACAAAATCAGTGCCTTGAGCCAGACGGCTGATATCGACCGGGTTACCTTTGGTATCCGTATACCTGATTGCCATGACAATATTGCTGGCTGAAGCGCTTTGGTCGCCGACTACCGGCCGGCCGTTGACAATGAGGCGGGTAAACAGGCGGGCCTTGCCGCTGTTTTTTACAGATACCGCTGTTCCGCCGTCGAGGTCCACCGTATTGATCGGCTTGCTGCCTTCCCCTTTTTTATATGCGTTATTGCCAATCCGGTAGGCAAAAGCGCCGCCCTTTCCGCTGAAGTTTTTCGTCACATAAGCGGAAAGTGCGCGCAGCGAAGTGGCCAGGCTTTGGGTATTCCAGTACCAGTCCTGCTCCTTACCCAGTTCGGTACAGACAAAATCCGCCATGGATTGCGCGCGACCGACATCGCCGAGAGCCGTATAGGTCTCCAGGATCAGGGCCCTGTCGCGCAGGTCGCTGCCATACGTATAGCCGCCCCAGTCGTAATGCCAGTCGTCGCGCCATTTACCGGCGATAATCTCTTTTGCAGCTTCTGCTTTGCCTGCTTTGGCATAGGCAGCAGCGAGCAGGTAGGCACATTGTGCATACATATCCTTTTTTTCGCGCAGTCTGTTCATGCCTGCAATATCCGGCCTGGCTGCCAGGGCCAGGGTGTACAGTCGGTAAGCCTGCGTAAGGTCGTTGTCGTAATAGTCGCTGTTACGGCTGTTCCAGTTTCGGCTGCTCTGGGTTTGATAGGTCATCCATTGCTCCAGCATCCCCGCCGGAATGGCGTATCCCTTGTTTTTGGCCTCCAGCAGGAAATGCCCGGCGTAAGAACTGGCCCAATCATTTATGTCGGGACTGCCCGGCCAATAGGAAAAGCCGCCCCCGTTTTGCTGAAAACTGCGCAGTTTATCAATGGCAGCCGTTACATTTCTGGTAATATCATCCTTTTGCTTCTGAGACAACGGGGTCAGCAGATCGACATAAAGTTGCGGAAATGCTGCAGAAGTGGTTTGCTCCACACAACCATGCGGGTACTGGATCAGGTATTCCAGGTGCCTGCTCAGGTTGATAGCAGGCAAAGCACTGACTTCCAGTACTGCTGAAGCTATATCGGAGTAGGCCGATGGGTCAAATTGCTGCGACCATTCCTGTCCCGGGTCGACGGTGCCTTCCCAGACTGCTGAAACGAGGGGATTGGGGTTGCGGATGACCAGTTCAATGTCTTCCGAAGCAGATGCTCCCCCACCCTGTGCCGTGATCGTAAATTTCGCGACGCCGGTCCTGGCGCCTACTTTCAGGTCGAAATAGGTCATTTGTTCGCCGGGCTGACTGAAATTCAGGGTATTTGTGGCCCCGCCTTGAACGGAGACGAGCCCGGATTTTTCCTGTACCCGTACTGTCGCATTTTTCACCTGGGTTTCCATCGCAAATACATCTACCGGCAGGCGGAGGGTCTCTCCGGGTCCCAACACACGGGGCAGTGTGGGTAGTATCATCAACGGTTTGCGCACCGGACAGGTCTTTTCCGCCATGCCGTATGCGCCTTTGCTGCCCGGCGCAGGAGCAGAACAGACGAGCATGGCCCGCACAGAACCGACATAGTTATCGAGTTTGATCGTGTGCTTTGCCGTCTTGCCTTTTTCCAGGAAAAACGGCCCCAGGTTGACGACAGCGGCCTTAAAACGGTTGACCTGCGCAGCATTCCGGGCTTTCTGGTTGATGCCGTCGCCGCCGACGCTGAGGATGCGCTCCAGTTCGGCGCCGTATGCACCCAACACATAGTCGTATACATCCCAGGTCTTGACACCCAACGCTTCCCGGGCATAAAAAACACTCCAGGGGTCGGGGGTTTTGAATCGCGTAAGATCGAGCAGCCCCTCGTCGACGATGGCAATAGTGTAGGCGCAGGCTTTGCCGGATTGTTCCCGCACGCCGACGGTAAACGGTTCTCCGGGTTTTAATACATCCGGCATCTCCAGTTGTGGCTGAAGATGTGTTTGTGGATTTTCCACATTTACCGGCATCACGCCATACATCCGGATAGGCAGGTCATTTTTTGTTTGAGCATGTGGCTGGATCAGGCTGATGTGCGCATAGACCGTAGGAGCCATTTCCTCCGTGGCCTTGAACTTTATCATGTTATCGCCCGCTTTGGCGTCGAACCACATGTGTTTGGCTACGCGGGTGCCGTTTTCCAGGGTCAGCAGAATACGGCCGTTCTCGCTTGCCGGCACTTTCAGCATTACCTCTTCGCCAGTGCTGTATTTCTCCTTTTCAATGGAAAACGGCAGCATGGCAGCAGCATTCCGGCTTTTGATATCGTCGAGGTTGTCGGGGTAGCCGCTCCAGAAGAAGTCGCCGCCCGCATGGCCGCCTTCCGGGTCAACGGCGCGTACCAGGAAGCGGCCCCAGGTGCCCGGGCGCACTTTCCAGGTGACCATACCGCGACCGTCGGTGGTCAGGGTGGCCTTTTCGAGGGCATTTACATGGTTGGCTGAATTGAACTGGGCAACATCGGAATTGGCATCGCCATCCCACCACCAGCGCCAGTCGCAGCGGTACAGCCCGACATCTATTTTCCTGTTCGGCTGGGGCTTGCCGTTTTTATCCACCACTACAAATTGCACCTCCCCGCCATTGCGGTCGATCTCTTTCGACCCCCAGCGGTTGGTCGGGATCAATACGCCTACAAAGCGGTCGTACGGGAAATAATCCAGGGCAAAATTGTCGGTGCTGAAATCGCCGCTTTTTTCAAAGGCGCGTACCCTGAAGTTGGCGATGAGTTTGCCGGGGGCTGTGTTGTTTTCGCCCAGTTTGAGCGGTACGGACGCCTGTCCGTTGTTGTCGATACCCGCATCGAACAACACCTGTGGGTCGCTGTAGAACGATCGCGCCGGATCGTCGAAGGCAAAATCCTTAAAATTTTTGAACTCGGTCTTTGCTGCCTGCATCTGTAACTCTACCCGCGCTTTAAGATCGCGCGCCACAGCGCCATGCAACCAGTTGACGGAGAGTCTTCCGCTCAGGTCCCTGTCAGCGCCGGTCAGTTCCTTTTTCCCAAAATCCAGGTTTATTTTCAGTCGATTGGGTTTTACCGTTTCAATTTTCAGTTGTTTGGTAAACGTTGCGCCGCCAACCTGAACTTTGGCCGTCCAGTCGCCCGTTGGCGCCTCCTGCCGTGTGGCACAATGCAGCGCATACACGCCGCCAACACTTTTACTGGTCACGGCACGGTACTGCATGGCCCCGCGGGGATCCGACAGTTCGAGTGTTACGGGGTGGCCGGCGGGCAGGGTGCCTTTATTATCTTCCAGCACAAAATTCAGGAAGAGCGAATCACCCGGACGCCAGACACCGCGTTCGCCATAAATATATCCCTTCAATCCTTTTTGCGCCTCTACGCCCGCTACGTCGAAACGGCTGAGCGACAGGGTATTGCCATCAGCCATGCGCAGATAACCTTTGTTATTGCCCTGGCTGGCCACCGCAACAAAAGGTGCCTCGCGCAACCCGTCGAATACCGCCGCGCCGGTAACATCGGTCCGCATTTTTGCAATGGGCTGCAGCTGATAACTATACAGTTGAATGTCAGCGCCATTCACCGGTTCGGCGGTCTGCAAATCCGTTACAGCCACGAACAGCGAATTGTCATTTCCCTTTTTTGCGGTGATGCCCAGATTGCTGACAAATACGTTGCGTTTGATAAAGTGCTCGTAGTTGTAGTATTCCCGCATGCATGGGTTGTCCCGGTTGCCCCAGTTGTAACCGTCGCTCTCGTCGTCGTACCAATCGCCGGAGAAATAAATGCCCCGGTAATCGCCCATGATACTGACAAGGTTGCCGTTTTCATCGGTGCTGCCGGCATGGGCCATAGCGTCTTCCTGTTGGTCTGGTCCGTTTTGTACGGCCTGCGGAGCGCCATCATCGGCGGAGACACAGGTATAGGTAGTATAGCCCCTCCGGAATGCCAGCCTGATCTGGTAGATGGCGCCGGGATCCTGCGCCACAATATCCTTGAGATCGAGTGCGTAGCGGCGCCAGGCAAGGGCATCGGCGTCCGGATTGAGGTCGCGCAGGGTAATTTTTTTCTGCATCACAATCTTGCCGACACGGTCCAGTTGGTAGTCGCCTTCCATCTCATTCACCTGCAGGTACTGAAGGATATTGGAGTTGTAGATTTTAAACACCTCCACATCCACGGCATTCAGGCCCACAGCCTCGAATGGAAAGATAACCCCGTCGCCGTTGCCCTGCGGGATAATCACGCCGCGTCCAACGAGGCGAACTGCCGGCTTCAGGTCTTCAAATACAACCGGCCAGTCACTGCGTTCCTTCATTGCAGCGCCGGCAATATTCCTGATACCGGCTTCGACGCGCAGGTTGCGGTCTCCGGATAATCGCCCGCCCGGATATACGCGAACAAAATTGCCATCAACGGCAAAGGTGAGCGTGCCGCTGTAATCATCAATACGGATCAGGCCGTTCAAATCCTGGGTCGGAGCGACCGGATCGGAAAAGTTGAGCACTATGCCCTGGCCTTCCGTGCGGGCAACCCGGGCACTGAGCACAACAAACTCATCGAGCGCCGGCACCATTTGTTCGGCGTTGCCATCCTTGTCCACATCAATCGGGTCGCCGGTCCAACTTAACTCTACCTTGGAGCGTACGTTGCCGCGTTCCACTTCATTGACATAGAACGCATGGGTGAGTCCATTGCCGCCGTGTACCCAACCGATGGAAAGGGTCTTGTTCCCTTGCCTGGCGCGCAGCATTTTTTCCACACCGGTATTGTCTACCGGGTCGCTTGTCAGGATGTGCCCGACCAGTTGCTGGCGTTTGAGGTCGGCAGGATTCTCCGTACGCAGGCCATCCGTGATCACTTCATAAGACAGTTCGCGGACGTTGAACGAGAATTCAAACACCCTGGCTTCGCGGGGTACGTCTTTAAATATTTTTCCGAGGGCCACCGTGCCGCTGAAGCGTTTGCCATAAGGCAAGGGATCGGACGGCTGGAGCCTTATCGTGCGATCATCTTCCCATACGGCATCTCCGCCGGTGGACGGGGATACCGAAAAAAGACCGGCGGCAACTTTCTGCCCGATCTGGTCGGCGCCGACAGCCGGATCGATGAAACGCACCCGAATGGCATCGTTGCGCCCGATGGCCCCGCTCGTATAGGCATAGACATATCTGGCTATTGCCTGGTAATAGGCTTCGGTCTTGACAACTTTTGAACAGGAATACTGGAATACGGAAGAAAAAACGGTCAGTGAGATGAGTAATAACAGACGCTTTCGCATGGTAGGGAAACGGTTGACAGGTGGGTAATGATGGGAAGATCAAGGTTGATTCAACAGAACAACAGCAAAGATAGCAGCCCTGGTATGTTCCTTTCAGGCGAAAATAGGAAACTCTGACGGAGATCGATCAAACGAAGTCAACAAAGAAGTATTCGCACGGCAAAGCGTTGAATGATACCGGAAATCTACATCAGCCAGCGCCGCATGCCCGGAATTTTACTCAACAAGGCAATCAGGCCGAAAGACAATGCAGCGACAATACAGGCCTGGATAAAGGACCCGATGATGGGGTGGATCGCCTGGTTGAAGAACATTTTGTAGGAGAGGTAGATGCCACCGATATAGCCGTTCTTCAAGACATCAAGCAACAGTACATGCACGAAATATACGCCGAAACTGTATGGCGCCATCTGGCCGACCAGTTTACTGATTCGTGGAAACCGAAGTGCAAATTCACTCCAGTTTACTTCCCTCAAAAACATAAACAGGGCGGCACTCATGATCACGACATTGGGACTGAAGTACACATACAGTGTATTAGTGTACTCATGGTGCTCCCACGACATCACCCAGGTTCCCCAGGCAGTAAGCAAAGGCATGGCCAGGGCCAGGGCATAAAAGTAGTTTTTCCTGCGAAGGGTATATTGGCTGAGGTAGTAACCAAGTACATAGTACCCGATATAGCCCATCCAACCGATATATTTCACGATAAAGAAATTGGGGATAAAATGCTGCAAACCGGTTACCGTGAAACTAAAAATCAGGAAATACTCGATGTCGGTCCGCCTGGCATGTCGAATAAATATCCTGAAAGTAGGCGTCAGCAGGTACATGCCTATGATCATTGGAATAAACCACAGGTGATAATATACGTCCTGATACAACACCTTATCCCAAAATTCCGGCCAGTAGACCGGCCGGCCATCGTAAATATGTCCGCGATACTGGTATAACAGATAGACAAACGACCAAAGAAAAAATGGCGGAAGAACGCGTTTCATGCGTTTGCGCAGGAAGACTGCCGGCGTTTCGACCCTCCCCGGATGCAGCATAATACTGCCGCTAAGCATGATAAAGAATGGAGTGGCCCAGCGCAACAGGCTGTAATAGAGGTTTCCCGTCCACCAATGAGAATTGTAGGGATCGTCTGAATTGAAGGCATACAGAACCTCGCCAACGGTATGTATCTGGACAACGGCCAGGGCGGCAATCACCCGGATATAACTGACTTCCGGTCGCTTGAGTGATGTCGTAACAACGGGGTCGGCAGGCCCGGAAGGGGAGTTCAGGTTGGACAGTTCTGTACTGTCAACTGGCTGGGCCTGCAATGGTGCAGCAGACTTTCCGACTATCGTTCCTGGCGAATTGATCAATAGTAAATGACGATTAACAACGCGGTAAACACGGCAACAACAATCAATTGGGGCGAAGGTAGCGTCTTTGTCCGGGACGGGGTACCCCGGAACCGATTTTTTCCAGTCAGACATAATCAAGGGGCTGCATCACAGGCTTTACAAATGGTGGAATTGTCTGAACAACTGCTGTAAAAATGTTGGTCACTCAAGATTCCGGCAGCAATTATCCCTTCCAAACACTTGCAAGCCTGTGATACAGCCTCCTTATGATATATTAAGGTTTCAGTACCTTTTTAAAATCTCCCGCTTTGACAATGATCATTTTTGAATAGTCGAGGTATTTTTTCATGGCAGCGTTCACCTCGGCCAGGGTCAGTTTTTCCACTCTCGACTCAAAGTCGGCATCCCAGTTCATGTTTCTGTCCATAGACAGGTATTGATTGAGTTTTCCGGCTACGGTCGCATCTCCGGAGCGGGATACTTTTTGGGATTTGAGCCATCCGCCACGGGCCGCTTCAAATTCTTCTGCTGTAAATCCGTCTTTTGCAGCCCGTTCGATTTCCTCGCGGAATGCCGTTTCCAGTTTGTCGACGTTCTCGGGGTTATAAATGGCATTGGCCGAAAAGCCGCCGCTTTCATCGAGTGCGCTGGCAAAAAAGCGGCCGCCGACGCCATAACTCAACCCGTCTTTCTGCCGAATACGGGTTGCCAGACGGGAATTGAGAAAACCGCCGCCCAGCATGTAGCCGCCGATAGTGATCGCCGGGTAGTCCGGATGATCGTTGCGCATGGGGAACCCATAGCCGGCCACAAGATTGGCGTTTGCCTTATCGGGTGTGTTGATGCTTTCTTTTCGGGGCGCCACAGGTATGAAATTGTTTTCGATGCGCTTGTAGGGCGACGGGCTCTTCCAGTCTCCAAAAGTTTCGGTCAGCACTTTTTGAATTTCAGCCTGATCGAAATCGCCCACAATGGCACAGGTAGCATCGCTGGCGCCGTAGAAATTCTTGTGAAATTCCTTCACCTGGTCCAGGGTTACGGCCTTTGCCGCTTCCACCTCTTCTTCAAAAGTCATCACATAACGCGGGTCGCCTTTGGGGTACGGATTGGTGATCCTGTCGTAGGCAAGGCGGGCCAAGGCGGCAGGCTCTGATTTCTGCTGCTCAATACCCGACAGGTATTCTTCCCGGTGTTTTTCCATTTCATTTTCAGGGAAGGAGGGTTTGCGCAGCATCTCCCCCGTAAGCCGGATCGCCTCGGCGAGGTGCTCCCGGTCGGTTTCGATAAATGCCGTAACGGAAGAGGAACCTCCAAATATCCTGATGCGGGCTTTAAGTTGGTCCTGCAGGTCCTGCAATTGCTGGCGGGTCTTCTCAAGCGTACCTTTATCAAGCATGGAGGCTGTCGTTCCGCCAATCATATCCATATTTTGCAAACTTTCCAGGGTACCAAAACGGAAAGTGAGGGTGGCATTCACGCCGTCGCCGCGGTTTTCTTTGGGCAACAGGGCGTATTGCATGCCGTTGGGAAGTTTGCCGCGTGTAGTGCGTTTCTCGATGTTTTCCGGCGAAGGGTCGAAGTCCTCACCCTGAGATATGGCAGGCTTCCCCTTGTAATCGCTGAGCAGGACGTTCAGGTCCGGAGCATCCGGAATTTCAGCGCGGTCAGGATTTTTCTCCGGGAGGAAAAATCCGATGGTTCGATTGGCAGGCTTGAAATACCGCTGGGCAACACGCGACACATCTTCCGGTGTCACTTTCTCAAGGTTGTCCCTGTACAGAAATGCCAGCCTCCAGTCGCCCTGACCGATATAATTACTGAGGCTCAACCCAACGCGGTCGCTTTGTTTGAAAAACATTTCAAAGCCTTTCAACATGCGGGCTTTGGCCTTTTCTACTTCCTCCGCAGCGGGAGGGTTGTTTTTCAGGTCATCCAGTACCGATAACATGGCCGTCTGTGCATCTGCTATGGATTGTTCCATGCGCACTTCCGTGACAAAGTTGGCGTAGCCGCCTTCGGCAAAGCCCGAAGCGCCGCCGTACACGCTGGCCGCTTTTTTGTCCTCCACAAGTGCCTTGTACAGCCGTCCGGAAGGCTCATCAGTCAGCAGGTCGCCGAGTACGGCAAGGGCAGCGTAATCTTCGTGTGAGGCGGCAGGCAGGCGATACATGCAGGAAAACACCTGAACGTCGCCCGTACGGCGCAGGGTAATCTGGCGTTCGCCGTCCTGCGTGGGTTCTTTGGTATAGGTGGGGATGATCTTGCGGGTGGGCCTGGGAATCTTTCCAAAATATTCCTGTACGAGATCCAGCGTTTTTTGCTCGTCAATCTTGCCAGCCACCACCAGCACTGCATTGTCAGGCTGATAATAATTGTGGTAAAAAGCCTGCAGGCGCTCGATGGGTGCGCCTTCTATATCCGATTTTTCGCCGATGGTCGATTTGCCGTAATTGTGCCATTGAAACATGGCGCCAAGCATTCTTTTGTACAATACGCCGGTCGGACTGTTTTCCCCGCGCTCGTACTCGTTGCGCACGACAGAGAACTCGCTGTCGAGATCTTTTTTGGCAATATAGGAGTTGATCATGCGATCGCTTTCCAGGTCAAGCGCCCAGCGAAGGTTTTCTTCCGTGGCGTCAAAAGTCTCAAAATAGTTGGTCCGGTCTACCCAGGTTGTGCCGTTCGGGCGGGCGCCGTGTTCGGTGAGTTCCTGCGGGATATTGGGGTGTTTGGGGGTCCCTTTAAACACGAGATGCTCCAGCAGGTGTGCCATGCCCGTTTCACCATATGCTTCGTGGCGCGAGCCGACCTTGTAAGTGATGTTCACCGTTATAATGGGTTTTGAGGGATCGGGGAACAGGAGTACCTGAAGCCCGTTGGCAAGGCGATACTCGGTGATGCCCTCAACCGAGGTAAATAAGGTAACGCCCTCGGGCAACCGGACGGTCGACTGCGCAGCCAGCCGGACTCCGAAACCGGTAAGTAATAGGTAAATTACCGGGATCAGAGATTTTGTAACAGTTCTCATGATGATGTAGTTTGTGATGAATGGAAGAGTATTTTCTGCCTCAATTTTCGGGAAAATTCTCCATTATTGTTACGATCAGGCCCGATTTTCGTCTTAACCCCACTTGCCCCGGATAAAAAAAACCATGTAAACATGAATCGCCTTACCTTTGCGTAAATTTCACACCATGATACATCAAGGACATACCGAGCAGGAACTGCAGGAGACATTCAATGAAAAGGGTGAACGTATCAGTCCGATTCTGCCCAAGCACATCAAAAATTTTTTGATAGATATTGACGGTACGGTCTGCGACGACGTCCCCAACGAGGAACCGGGACGCATGGCGACCATTCTCCCCTACCCTGATGCACTGGAAATGCTCAACCGCTGGTTTGACGAGGGCCATGTGATCTTTTTCTTCACCAGCCGTACGGAAGCACACCGGGAGGTCACCGAAACCTGGCTGGCCAAACACGGGTTCAAATACCACGGTATACTGTTCGGCAAGCCACGTGGTGGCAATTATCACTGGATAGACAACCATATTGTGCGCGCCACGCGTTTCAAGGGTAAATTCACGGACTTAGTGGTTAAAACACACGAAATAGAAGTGTTCTCCGAGTAGTTGAGTAGCCCGACTCAAGAAATTCCTTTGGCCTAATTTGAAATTTTGAGGAAAAATCATCGTTTTTTGCCAAAACAAATCAAACGCATGATCCTCGCTTTCTGCTTTTTGTTATCCGCCGCGCCGCCGGATACGCTGCCGTACGACTTGAATAATCCATCCTTCCTCATCTACCTCGTCAGCGAGGAACTCAAGGAAATATCGGGCCTTAGCCCTACTGATTCGGCCGGCATTTACCTGGCTATAGCAGACGAACGCGGCGAAATTTTTTTTGTTGACGGCAACGGCGGCGGTACGATTCTCCGGAAAGTGTTATTCCGCGACAAGGGTGATTTTGAAGGTGTGGAAATGGTCGGCAAATGCCTTTACGCCGCAAAAAGCAACGGCGACATATTCGAGATCGGCTGCTGGGACAGCACCACTCCAAAAGTTACCCAATACAAAACGCCGCTGAAGAAAGAAGACGATGTAGAGGGACTCTGTTACGACCCATACCGGTTTTCCTTGCTGGTCGCCTGTAAACAGAATCCGGACAGCGCGGGACTGCGCAGGGTTTTTGCATTCGATCTTAAATCCAAACAATTGACCCCCGATCCCGTTTATACCATCGATCCGGAAGTCGTCAACAGCATGGTGCCCCTGGAGAAGTCCGACAAGCACACACGATTCAGTCCTTCGGGCATTGCGATTCACCCGATCACAAAAGATATATATATCACCTCGACAGCCCTGAAACGCCTCGTTGTACTCGACTATCAATCGGGCAAAATTAAGTATGCGGTCAGGCTGGATAAAAAACTGCTGCCGCAGCCGGAAGGTATCGCCTTTGACCAGGAAGGCAACCTGTTGTTAAGCAGCGAAGGGAAAAAGGGTGAAGGCCTGATTTTCAAATTCGATTACAGGACAGGGAAATGAACGGCTGCCACATCAGTTTTTTCATTTGCAAACACCTAATTTTGCCCCTCTTTAGTAGCAACCATAAATCAGAACTCAATCAATGCCGGTTATCGAACTGAAAATTCCCAACCTGGGTGAATCCATATCCACCGTTACTTTTTCCAAATGGCTGAAACCCGATGGCGCAACCATCGCCATGGATGAACCGCTTTGTGAAATTGAAACCGAAAAAGCCAATCAGGAACTTTCGGCCGATGCTGCAGGAAAACTGATTTGGGTCGCCAAAGAGGGTGAAGACCTCGAGATCGGCGCCTTGTTTGCCAAAATTGATACGGATGCCGCGGCTGATACCGGTAGCAACAGCGGACAGTCGGCCGGAAGCAGTACAAAACAACAGGAATCACTCGCCCCGGTACAGGAAACCGGCAGTGCCAAAAGCACCTATGCCAGCGGCACACCGTCTCCTGCCGCAGCAAAAATACTGGCAGAAGAAAACCTCGACCCCGCCGGAGTTGCCGGCACCGGCCGCGACGGCCGCATCACCAAAGACGATGCCCTTAAAGCCGTAGAGAATAAAACAAACACACCACCCCCTACGCCAACTCCTCCTCCGACTCCTGCACCCGCGCCTCCACCGGCTATACACACAGCCTTCAGTCGTATCGACCGCCGCGAACGCATGACCAGGATGCGGCGGACCATAGCCAAACGCCTCGTCAGTGCCAAAAACAATACCGCCATGCTGACCACCTTTAACGAGGTGGACATGACCGGTGTAATGGAATTGCGTGAAAAATACCAGGAGGCCTTTGTCAAAAAATACGGCATCAAACTGGGTTTCATGTCCATTTTTGCCAAGGCTTGTGCCAAGGTGTTGCTCGAAATGCCCGAAGTCAATGCCTTTATTGACGGCGAGGAGATTGTCTACCACGAATACGCCGATATCAGCATTGCGATCAGTACGCCCACCGGGCTTGTTGTGCCGCCTGTCCGCAATGTGGAAAGCCTCGGTTTTGCCGAGGTTGAAATGAAGATAAAAGAACTTTCGGTCAAAGCCCGCGACGGCAAACTCTCGCTCGAAGAAATGAGCGGGGGCACATTTACCATTACCAACGGCGGTGTTTTCGGCAGCCTGATGAGCACCCCGATCATCAATGAACCGCAAAGCGCCATTTTGGGTATGCATGCCATCAAGGATCGCCCTGTTGCCCTGAACGGCGAAGTGAAAATCCGCCCGATGATGTACCTGGCGCTCAGTTACGACCACCGGGTAATCGACGGTTCCACATCTGTTACCTTCCTCGTCAAGGTCAAGAACCTGATAGAGGATCCGGTGACCCTGCTGCTTGATCTGTAAACAGGGCTGATGCGCTGCCCCGGCGACCGATTTTGCCGGCGCAGCGTATGCAAGTCCATTGATTTGTCCGCCGCAAAACAAACCACCCGGCAAGTTTCTGCGTCCTTTACGGGAAAATGCAGCCTTATGCGTTTTAAGCAATTCCTGTGGTTTTCTCTGCTATTGTTACGCTCTCCGGCAGTCTACCCTCAAGGGCCCCTCGATGGCTATCTGAAGGGGAAGGGTGTGCTGGATTTTGCGCCTTCCTTTTCCTTTAATTCTGCCAACCGTTTTGACGGCGCAGCCGGGCAACATTTCAGCATACCCTACCGGGGAAGTTTACTGAGCCTTTTTGCCGCTTACGGCCTTTCTGAAAGGCTTGACCTGGTGGCCACCAGCGCCTATGTTTTTACGGAGGGAAACAGCGGTTTGCAGGACGGCGGTGTATACGCTAAATACCGGCCGCTGTATAAAGATGTGGCCGGGGCGGGAAAACTGGGGTTGCTGCTTGGCTGGGGACTTTCTTTTCCGCTGGCAGATTACGAACCCCTGGCCACAGCCGCCCTTGGCCAGAAGGCTGTCGTCGCACCTGTCCGCATTATTGCACAATGGGAAACACCATCCGGCTTGTTCGCCAATATTACGGGTGGGTATAACTGGCGCCTCGATCGGCTGAGCAGCAAGGATATTGCTGCAATAGTGGCCATACGGCCGGACTATCAGCCGGTGCAACCACGGGATTTTTTCACGGCCCTGTTCAAAATAGGCTTCCCGGCGGCGCATTACTATGCTGACGCCTGGCTGGAGTGGCAACAAACGCGGGGTGGCGCCGATTTCACACCCGACGTCGCCGATCTTCCGCAGGCGTACGGCGTATCCTATACCCAGGTGGGTGGCACCATTTATTACTCTGAAAGTGGGAAAAACGGCTTTTTCCTGAGCGGTGGCTATATACTCGGCGGCCGAAACACCGGCAGGATACTGCGCCTGACGGTGGGGCTGGTTTTCAGGTTATGATGACCGGTATTACTTAGGCAGCCGGATTTCGTATGTTTTCCCCGCTTTATTGGTCAGTTTGCTGTCTACCAGCCAGGGGTTGTAGAGTTTTAGCATACGGTAGTTGGTCCCGTGCTCCCGGGCGAAATCGCCCCAATTAGCCACTGGCCCGCTTACATCCACTGTTTTAAACTCACTGATTGGTGGATACAGGTGCTTGGCATCAATGTCGTACTCGTAGAGTTCGGGATGCTCCATTACCTCTTTTATGGCAACGATCCGGAAGGGATACCGCATGGTTTCATCGGCGGCAAGGTTGAGTTCGTAAAAATTCCTGGCGCGTTGCTTGGCCATTTCCGTTGAGATCCGGTCCGGTCCGCCATTATAGGCAGCAGCGGCAAGTGTCCACGACCCCAGCCGATCTTTCTCCTTGCGCAGGTATTTGCAGGCCGCTTTGGTGGCTTTTTCAAGATGGTAGCGTTCGTCTACTTCACCGTTCACTTCCAGCCCGTAGCCATCTGCAGCACTTTTCATGAACTGCCAGACACCTCGTGCGCCGGCGGGTGAAATGGCGTTGGAAAGCGCACTTTCGGCAACGGCGAGGTATTTAAGATCAACAGGGACACCCTCCTCTTTAAGGATGGGTTCAATAACGGGGAACAAGGCATTAGCCCTTTTTACCGCCAGGATAGTTTGTGAATGGAAATAGACGTTGCGGAGCAGTTCCGCGTCGAGCCGCTGGCGTACATCCCAGTTGTCCATCGGCAGTTTTTCACCACAAAAACTAAAATCCTTATCGAGGTTGATCGAACGAATGGTTTGTGCGGGAGAAGGCGTTTTCCCGCCGTCTCCGGAAAAGGAAGACGCGAAAAAAAGACCCACCACAGTGGCAAAAAACACATTGGCGATCAGGAGTATGCGCACATTTTTTGTCAGTTCCATATTCGAAGGCATTTTAAGCAGTTACGCAAAGATAACGAAAAGAGACCGGGTGCGTTGCGCATTCCCGGTCCCTTTTAACTCCACTTTAGGGTATTTCCGCTAAAAAACCAGCGATGCGCCGGCCCTCAGGTTAACCGCCGGAGAACTTTTCAGGGAAAATGCGTTCAGCAGGTTATCCGATATGAAGTAAACCTGAACCGGCCCCGGCGTCAGTGCGAGGTGAAAGCCCAGGTTGGAAGCGGAACGACTGTTTGCGCTGTACATACCGCCGAGCGACAGCCACTTCAGCGGCATCCAGCGCAGGTTAACGCCGACGGCCGTGTTGGTACGTCCTTCCAGGTTCTGGTAATAGGCATTGACACCCAGGCGCCATCTTTCAGAAAAATCAAACGAGGCGCCGGCCAGTATGCGTAAAGGCAGGTCGGTTTTGAAACTGCGCGCGGTTTTGGCAAATTGAAAGATATCGTTGAGGGTATCCAGTGTATTGCCAAAATCAAGGCTGTCGGTCCCGTTGATGATGTCGGTTCCCGGCACCGTAGAGCCTTCATACTGGTATTGATTCCTGGAAGAGAAATAACTGGCG
>CALMBD010000299.1 GCA_937861115.1 uncultured Bacteroidota bacterium
ATTTTGGTGAAAAATACGGTTTGTTTTCACCTGACACAGTTTTTTGAACACTCTCACTAAACATGTTAGCATCGCCGGTACTTTTGCGACCAATACGGGCGAACTCCAGAATTTCGATTACATCATCAAGGCGTTCATTGTTCAGGTGGACACGCAACTCATCAATTGGGGCTTCCAGGCCGTACTTGTCGAAAATAAACTCGCCTATCTTGCCTGATACCGAGAATACTTCCTCTGCGGTTATTTGTTTCTTTAGCAATTTGTCACGACAGGAGGTCTTTAACGTTCTGAACAGGTAAGATTTGTACAGTTCCGACTGGTTTTTGGGAAAGATATTATTCTGTGTGATAAACTCGGATAGCAGTGCGGCTGTAAATGGATTGCGTGCAAGTGGCACCAGGTCCAGCCGTTTCTTGAAAAGTTGCCGGATCGTCTCCTGTGATATTTTGCCACTGCGTTCGAGGGTTTTGACAATCTTGTCCGTAGTGAAGGGGCGGACAAGGAGGTTTGTCTTTGCTCCAAAGGCATCGGTCGGTTTGCGGAATTCGCGTGAAGAAAGTATCCCCTGTGCCTTTGGCTGTCTGGCCCCTTTAAGAAACTTGCGGAACACGATGGACAATTGATTGATCAACTCGGAATTATGCGAGGTGCCCAGTACTGCGGGTATCTCGTCGAAGGAATCAAAGGCAAAAAACAGGTTGCCGTTTTCATACAGTGCGCTAAAATGTTCGTCAAAAAAATCACTGGTTACCCTGTCCCGGCTTTTGAGGTTTTGAAATACGAATTGTTCCAGTTCGTCCACCGTGGGCGGATGTTCCTCGCTCCATTCCCGATCGACTCTCCATTCTTTAAGATTGATATACACCGGAATTTTCTGGGACTTCAGCACTTCTCTTTCGTCGCTGAGCTCCAGGCAAAGTTTGCGCAGCGACACACTTTTTCCGGAACCGGGCTCTCCCAGCAATAGTATGAGCCGGTCATCTGTGTTCTTGATCGCTTTCAGGAGGTCAGTCACCAGCTTTTTTCGACCGTTTTTGGTCTGCATTTCTACTTCAGCCTCCAGTGGAGTATAGTACTGAGCGCTCCAGTTTGTTTTCCGGTCGATGTCACGGATATCGTCGGCCAGCGCAATGCAGACCATTCTAATGCGGTCATTCAGATCGGGTATCTTGATATGCCGATCAAGAGGCGTTTCATTTTTCCCAAGAATCGTCTTGTCTCTTGTAAAGTAAAACACCATGCTCGCCAATGCAAGCAAAAAACCATAGGTCAGCGCGGAAACCGAAAAATCGGGAAAGGGGATTTTGGGGAAGAACGACTGAAAAGCGGCCTGTAAAAAAGGTTGCCAGATAGAATTGGACCCGACAACAACAAGGCTAATCAGCCCCAAAACGGCCATTCGAATCAGATAGTTGCCTTTGTCTGAAAACCAGATATTTCGGGCTATCCAAAGCACCAGGATATTTACCGCTGCTATGGCAAATGCGAGCGATAGTCCGCCAATCAGCCAACCCAGCAAAAAGGCGGCAGTCGTAATAAACAAAACAAAAATCAGGAGGCGTTCTTTCGATATGTTTGGGGAACTCATGCCGGCGAGGTGTTTTGATTTGGATGAATTGCAGGGTTCGACAAACGAAGGTAAACAGTCCTTGCTGTTTGACAAACAGAACGCAACAATTATCACTTACCCCTTATCCCTACTTCCGTATCCACAACGCCGGATTCATCCGCTCTTTCTGGTTCCAGAGCTCAAAGTGCAGTTCCGAGGAGCCGGTAATGGCATTGTTGCTGACCCGCCCGATAAATTGCCGGGCTTTTACCTGGTCGCCTTTGGCGATGTTGGTCTCCCCGAGGTTGGAATATACGGTGTAGTAGTTGCCGTGCTGAATGATCACCGTGTAGTCGTGGCCCGGGATGAATTGCACCCCGGCGACCTTGCCGTCGAAGATGGAACGCACGTCGGCAGACTCCTCCGTGCGGATGTCGATACCGTTGTTGGTGATCTCGATATTCTTGAGTGTGGGGTGTTTCTGGCGCCCGAACGATTTTGAAACAAAACCGTCTTCCACCGGCCAGGGCAGTTGGCCGCGCTTTTGCCGGAAGGCCATGGAAAGGTTGTCTTCCACTATTTCAGGCGCAGATGCCTGTTGCTGTGCGGCGTTGTTGTTGGTTCCGGCTGTCGAGGTATTGGGCTTTGAAGGCGCGGCAGGCCGGGCTCGCCGGGCCTCTTCCACCTGTTTGCGCACTTCTTCCTGAATAACCTTTTCGATGGCCCTGTTCAGCGCTTCGTGGGCCGACTGCTTGCGCTGGAGATCCGATTTGAGCCGGGATTCATCCTGTGAAAGCGTTTTCAGGAGGTCGTTTTTATTGGCCATTTCCACAGTAAGCAGGGTCTTCTGGCTGCGCAGGGAAATGAGCAGGTTCTCCTTTTCGCGGCGGGTTTCTTCGAGTGCCGACACCTTTCTGGCCAGCATATCCCTGGTAAAGGCGATGGCGTCGGCCTGTTTGCGGCGGAACTTGTCGTATTTGCGCAGGAAAAGCCATCGGCGAAAGGCCTGGTTGAGGCTTTCGGCGGAAAGGATATACAGCAGCGGGTTGCTCAGCGTTTTTCGGCGAAATGCGGAGCGGATGGTGCGCCCGTATTCGTCCTGCATTTTTTTAATATCGCCTGTCAGGGAGGCGATTACGGTTGAATTGCGTTCGATTCCCTGCTCGGCGTTGCTGATCTCCTGTTCAATGGTCTCGATCAGCCTGGCCCGGCGTTCGATCTGGCTTTGCAGCGCCACATAGCGGTCGTAGGTGGATTCTTTTGTTTTGGTGGTTTTTTTGAGGAGTTTTCCCGTCACCTCGATGTCGCGGATCAGTTTTTTGCGCTTTGCCTCAAGTTCTTTTTTGCTTTGCGAAAACGCCAGCAGGGGAATCAGGAAGAAAAAGGCAAAAAACGAATACTTAATGCACTTGCTCATAGTGTTCAGGTATTTCAAACCGGTATTGCTCAGGTACGTTCACCTTTACATCTGAAAGTTGAAGTTCAACGCGCACGGAGCCTGTTTCCGGACTGTAGGCCTCTATGCTGCGAAGATAGGGCAAGGGGCCCGCCCCTGGCAAATTTTTATAGTCGGCAAAACCGAGGGTCACCATGCGCACGTCCTTCGGTTGCAGGAACGACTCGCTGCGCAAGAGATATGATCCTTCTTCCAGACGGTATTCTGCGCCCGATTGTCCATTGGAACCACTCAGGCGGTGCAGGTCGTCTTTAATGTCGGCTTGCAATTGAATATCGGGAAAAAACCATGCCGAAGCGAGTACGGCCTGCTGAAGCAGTCCGAAACCGGCAGGCAGGTTGTATTGCCGTTGCAGCGATTCCAGGCCTTTTATCGAATAGGTTTTGTCGAGCCGGTTGATCAGGTACACGGAATCTTTGGTGACCAGCGCCCGGGCGGCCTCGATGCCGAGTTTGCGGACGTTGATCCACAACACGCTGTCGCGAATCCAGATGATGTTGGCGTTGGCGGAGATGGACTGCCCTTCTCCTTCGGCAAATACCTGCGCCCGCGCGGTCAGGGTGCGGATATCCGACATGTCGCGGCGGTTCAGCGCTTTGACGAGGTAATCGGCCGGCCTGACTTCCGTTGCAGGTTTGGCGGGCTTGAGGGGCACATGCCGCCGGCATCCGCTCTCTTTTGCCGACAGCAGCATGAGTGCCAGCGAGCAGCACAACAATCCTTTAAGGGAGATCAAGATTTTGTTCATTCTTCCGGGTCTTCTAAATTTAACAGCGCAGCGTTCAGTTCGCCGACTGCATGAAAGTCAGACGCCTTGCGCGCTATTTCGATACCTGTTTTATACGTCAGAACAGCCTTTTCATGCGCTTGTTGTTGCTCTTGCAGTTTTCCGAGGTGGTAATACAGCCCTACGTAACCGGGATCGGTATCCCGTAATTTTTCATAAAACGCAAGCGCCTGCAATTGGTCACCGGCTTTTTCATATTCTTTTGCGACGGCAAAAAGCAGAAAAGAATCTCCGGGAGCGGATTCGAGCAATTGAAGTAGATATGGTAGCCGGTTGTTCATTTTCAGTAGATTATGAACGATAAACGTTTGTCATTGTTATTTGACTGGCGAAAGTTCGCGCTAAGTTTTTCCAAGAAAGCGCGACTTCCTACCTTTGCGCGCCACAAAAATACCAGCTCTTGTAAAATCATTCTCCACTATATAGCCATAACCAGCTGTTCATGAAATTATTGGTTTGTATCAGTCAGACACCCGACACCACGGCGAAGATATCCTTCAATGCCGACGGGACGGAGTTTAACCCTGCGGGTGTGCAGTTTATCATGAATCCCTACGACGAGTGGTACGCGCTCGTGCGCGCCTGCGAACTGCGCGAAGCGCTCGGCGGGACCGTAGTCGCACTCAATGTAGGCCCGGCAGCCAACGAGACCACGATCCGCAAGGCGCTGGCCATCGGCGCCGATGAAGCGGTCCGGATCAATGCCGACCCCCAAGGCGCCGCCTTCGTGGCCAAGCAGATTGCCGAATACGCCCGTGGCGAACAGTTCGACATCATCTTTTTCGGAAAGGAAACCATCGACTACAACGGCTCTGAAGTAGGCGCTATGGTCGCCGAATACCTGGACCTGCCTTTTGTTTCCTATGCCTCCAAACTCGACCTGAACGGCAATACGGCAACGCTGGAACGCGATATCGAGGGTGGGGTAGAGGTGCTGGAGGTGGATATCCCCTTTGTCGTGAGCGCAGCAAAGGGAATGGCCGAGCAGCGCATTCCAAACATGCGCGGCATTATGACGGCGCGTACCAAGCCACTCAAGGAAGTGCAACCGGTAGCGTTTGAAGACCAGGCGAAGGCCGTGCAGTTCACCCTGCCGCCGGCAAAAGCGGGCGTTAAACTGGTCGAACCCGACAACATGACCGAACTGGTCAGGCTTCTGCACGAAGAGGCAAAGGTGATTTGATCGTCATTAGCGTCATTCGTCATTGATCGCCATTCGTCGTTGAACCGGGTATTCATCATTTATCATTCATCATTCATCATTCCATAAAATGGTTCTTGTTTTTGCAGAAAGTCCACGTGGCAACCTTAAAAAAGCGGCGTTTGAAGCCGTTACTTACGGTAAAAAAGTTGCCGATTTGCTGGGTACCACCTGTGTTGCGCTTACCCTGGGTAAGGCAGACAACGCCGGTGAACTCGGTCGTTACGGCGCAAGCCGGGTACTGAACGCCACCGGCGCTGCGCTTGATCATTTCGACAGCCAGACTTATGCTGTCACCATTGCCGAAGTGGCAAAGGGCAACAATGCCTCGGTTGTCATTGTCAGCCATACGTCGACGGGCAAATCGCTCGCCGGCCGGCTGGCCGTCCGCCTTGATGCAGGTCTCGTTTCCGGTGTAAACATGCTCCCTGTGACGGATGGCGGCAAATTGAAGGTGAAAAAATCGGTTTTCTCCGGAAAAGCCATCGCGGAGTTCGAGATCAGCAGCGCCGTCAAAGTGCTGTCGCTGTTGGGTAATGCCGTGAAGCCGGAATCGTCGGGCAACCCGGTTGCCGTGGAGACAGTCGCCGCCGCTGCGTCGAACGGCCGGATACGTGTCAAGGAGGTCAGGACACAGGAAGGACGCGTGCCCCTGCCCGAGGCTGAAATTGTTGTTTCGGCGGGACGCGGTATGAAAGACCCCGGCAACTGGGGTATCGTTGAAGACCTGGCTGAAACCCTGGGCGCCACCACTGCCTGCTCCCGCCCGGTAGCCGATAGCGACTGGCGGCCGCACCACGAGCACGTGGGGCAGACCGGTATTGCGATCCGCCCGAATCTGTATATCGCGATCGGCATCAGCGGGGCTATCCAACACCTGGCCGGCGTGAACAACTCGAAAGTGATCGTCGTGATCAATAAAGATCCGGAAGCGCCGTTTTTCAAGGCAGCGGATTATGGCGTTGTGGGCGACCTTTTCGAGGTAGTGCCACGGCTGAACGAAGCGTTCAAGGCCTTCAAGGCGGCTAATTGATCCTGATTTTTCGGGAAATGCCGATGTTGCGTATGTTTCCGCAACAAAAACCCGCAGATGCCCGCCGATTTGATATCAGGCTGCGTGTATCTGCGGATTTTTGCTGCGGAGGCCTGCAGAATGTCAGCCCGGCGGGACGGATGTTTTTCAAACTTTCAGGTGCACATTTTGTTTTAAAGGCGGTAGACAGGCTGTATTTTTGTGTGCAGATAATAGCAAACCAACGGCGCGCTTTTCTACTTTTGCAACCCCGATTTCACCAGTTAAACCGTAGCAAATGAAACGTATTGAATTGGATATTGTGGCCTTGTCACACAGCATGACCCAGTCGCACAACTATGCCGTTGTGCTGGGCGAACGCCGTGGACAACGCCGCCTGCCTATTGTCATCGGAAGTTTTGAAGCCCAGGCCATTGCTGTGGCCATGGAGCGTATGGTGCCCAATCGGCCTCTGACGCACGACCTGTTCAAGAGCACCCTGGATACTTTTGGCGTACAACTCAAAGAGGTGGTGATCAATAACCTGCTCGACGGGATTTTTTATGCCCGGCTGGTCTGCATGAAGAACGGCGAACTGTACGAGATCGACTCGCGTACATCGGATGCTATTGCCATGGCAGTGCGATTCGAGTGCCCGATCTTTACATACGATTTTATCCTGGAAGCGGCCGGCGTTGTATTGGAGGACCAGGATGAAGCGGGCGGCGGTATCAGCACAACCAAAGTAACTGCCCCGCTGGACAGCGACGCGATAGAAACCTATTCCGTTGAAGCCCTTCAACGCAGACTTCAGGAGGTGCTGGACTCGGAGGATTATGAGACGGCAGCCAAGATACGCGATGAACTGAAAAGGCGGGAAGCGAAGGACTAGGGCCTATTTTTCTATATCAAATTTGTATTCCACCACTTCTATCCGGGGGTTGCCGGCTGCATCATTCTGTTTGAAAACGATGTTGATGCCGATGGTCTCTGCAGCCTCTTTTTCCGCGCTGTTGAAAACGACGTCAAGTTTCCCTTTTTCGCCGGGCGCAATCACGCCGCGTGGGAAATCCACTTTTGTACAGTCACATGCATCCACAATATCTATCTGAACCCCGGACCCGGAGGTATTGGTGAATTCAAAGAATGTCGTCCGCTTTTCTCCCTTTTTGACGACACCCAGATCGATCATTTTCTTGTCCCAGGTCACAAAAGAAGGCGTTTGTGCCGGTGCGGGCGCAGCAAGTTGCTGGGCAGTGTGGCACGAGTAGAACAAAACGATGGCAAACAGCGCCAGGCTGATCTTTCTTTTCATAAGTCAGATATCGATATGTTTTTTGAATTGTACCGGGTTTACAACACCTTTTTCCCCTTCATTGCTTCGCGCACCGTTTTGTCCAGTGCGCGGTGTGCAAGCGGGGTGGTATAGGTGTTGAGGTCTTCGATGGCCGCGTGTATGATGTCTTTATCCTGGCCCTCCGCTGCCTCGCGCAGCCGTTTTAACAAAGCGTTTGTAGTTGCCTGCTCTTCTTCGGAAAGGATGTCCCCGTTCTGCTTCAGGAACTTTTCTCCGCCAAGTATAATGTTATTGGCTTCGTTGCGGGCCTCGAGCAGTCCCCGGACGGTCATGTCGGTTTGGGCATTTTGTATGCTGTCCAGCAGCATCATGCCCATTTCCTCCTCGCTGATGCCGTAGGTTGGCCGTATTTCGATCTGCTGTTCGAGGTTGCTGCGCAATTCCCTTGCCCGGACCAGGAGTATGCCGTCGGCGTTGAGCACAAACTGGATGTCGATTTTCGGCAGACCCGCAGGCATGGGAGGAATACCGCGCAGGATAAACTCCCCCAACTTCCGGTTGTGTTCCACCAGATCGCGCTCTCCCTGAAAAATACTGACTTTCAGGTTCTTTTGTCCGTCGACGCTGGTAGTGTACTGCCGCCCTGCTTTGGTCGGTATCTTGGAATTGCGCGGGATGATAACGTCCATCAGACCGCCGACGGTTTCGATACCCAATGACAGCGGCGTAATGTCGAGCAGTAGCAAGTCCTGCTGGTTGCCGGCCAGGATATCGGCCTGAACGGCAGCGCCCAGGGCCACCACTTCGTCGGGGTTCAGGCTATCGAAAACAGGTCGCCGGAAAAAGGTCGCGACGGCTTGTTTTACCGCCGGTACCCGGGTGCTTCCGCCCACCATGATAACCTTTTCGATATCATCGGCGGTGAAACCGGCATCCCGAAGTGCGTTTTGGCAGCAATCCAGGGTGCGCTGGACAAGCGGCCGGATCAGTTGCTCAAAATCGGTGCGGGTGATGGCTATTGGTTTTTCTTTCAGGGCTCCTTCGAACAAGTCCCGTTCGGAAAGTGTCTTTTTGGCGTTTTCTGCAAACAGGCGGATTTGCTGGCCAAAAGCCTTGTCGGCATGCAGCGCTGATCCGTCCAGGTCCAGTTGTCCGAGTATATGCTCTATCAGGGCGTGGTCCAGGTCGTCGCCGCCCAGAAAGGTGTCGCCGTTGGTAGACAGGACCTCAAATATGCCGTTCTCGATGCGAAGGATGGAAATGTCAAAAGTGCCGCCGCCCAGGTCGTACACCGCAACGGTTTCAACATCCGATTTATCAGTCCGGGATGCGTTGCCGATCCCATAAGCCAATGCTGCTGCCGTAGGCTCGTTGACGATACGCAGGACGTCGAGACCGGCCAGTTTCCCCGCATCGCGGGTAGCCTGACGTTGATTGTCGTTAAAATAGGCGGGTACGGTAATAACTGCCCTGGTTACCTCCATATCCAGTTCGCTTTCGATTCTGGTCTTTAACTCTTTCAGGATCAATGCGCTGAGTTCAAGCGGGGTATAAAAACGGTCCTTTACACGAATTTTAACCAGCGATTCGGTATCGTCGTCGATGATCTGGTACCCGAAATAGCCCTTCATGCCGGCCACATCGCGGAACGACTTTCCCATCAGCCTTTTTACAGAATAGATGGTATTGGCCGGGTCTGTTTCCAGCATTTCTTTTGCGGCGTCTCCTACCGTGACGGCGCCGTTATCTGCAAAGTGGACCACAGAAGGCACCAGCGTACTTTTACCGGCGCTGTCTTGCACGCATACCGGTTGTCCGTCTTTCATAAAGGCCACCAAACTGTTGGTGGTACCCAGGTCTATTCCTACGATTACCTCCTGCGGTTTTTCAATGGTTCCTTCTTTCAGGTTGATGGATATGGTTGGCATGTTGTATGGCTTGTGACTATCGCGGCGGTACGCTCAGGTGTAAACACCGATAAAATCTTTTGGTTGAGGTTGCCGGAGACTCAGTTGAGTCTTTCATAGGGTTTGCCTTGCGCTTTGGCCTGTACTGCTTTCAGGATAATTTCCGCTACGGCCTCCGGGCTGCGCTGCGTGGTACTGACCACCAGGTCGAAATTGTTCATATCAGCGCAATCAGCGCCATATTTGGACAAAAAGCGATCGTTTTCACTCTGTTTCCGAGCGAGTATTTTCTGGACGGCCTCTTCAATCGTCTCATACTCCTCGCTTTTCCGCGTCGGATCGCTGATGATGCGCCCGGCAGCGACAGTTACATCTGCCTGCAGGAATACCTTAAATGATCCGGGAAGGAAAAACCAGGCCATGCGGCTGTCTACGACATATCCTTTGGGGTCCTTGCCCAGGTCGACAAAAATACCGTCGATGCGCTGGTCAATGCTGGGATCGGTATCGGCGCGGCGGTTCATCTCGAGGGTATCGAGGCCCATTTCCTGGGCAAGTTGGCGTTGTATTCGTCCGGTAGATACGTATTCGAATCCTGTTCGTTCGCACAAAATCCGGGATACAGCGCTTTTGCCGCTACCCAGGTCGCCGGTAATAGTAATTTTTGTTCCGGGTGGAATGTTCATGTCAGTTTGCGATAAAGAACCGCAAAAGTAGGGCAATCAATCCTTAACAAAAGTCTTTGCGCTGGTTTTCCCGTCAGACCATGTTGCCCGAAGGAAAATTATGCCGTTCGGTGTTCCATTCAGCGGGAGCAATGCCTGGGTGGTAGGCGGCTCTGTCGGGGTTGCTGACAGCAAACGACCCGTGTTGTCGAACAAGTCAATATTTTTCACGAAAGCCCGGTCGTTTTCCCAGGTTATTTGAAGAAAATCGCCATTCGAACGGGCCTGAAAAGCCCGATTGTCATCGGGGGCTTCCTTTACGGGTATGATGAGATCGTCGGTCACGGTGAGCAAAAAGGCCATATTGCCGGTGCCGATCAGCGTGTCGTTCCGGTATTCGGATATACACAGGCCGACTAAAAACCTGCCCAGTTTTTGCGGAGTAAAGGTGAGTGTTCCATCCAGCGGGTCAAGGGTCACTGCAGGGTCGCTGTCGAGAGGGGCCAGGTCGGAATACGGATTTGCATAGGCCAGGAGGTTGTATGGCGGCGCACAGGGTGGGTTAGGCTGGGCGCCGTCGCAGCCGGTCACCTCGGGCGCCAAGAGCAGCGGACCGCCTCCGTTGTAAATACCGCAAAGATCGAAGCGCAGACTGTCTCCGTCTGTCTCTGTCACCAACGGCGAAAAGGTAAACGGTTCGAAAATTTTTGCAAAAAACGGCAAGGTGGCCACTTGCGGCGTTGCGTTGCATAATCCGTTATCCGCATTAATATCTGTATAGACGGTGAACCCGTTGTTCTCGGGCAGGAGGATATTCAGGATGTCAGATGCCAGGCAACAACGCTGATACACTACGGTGTACCTGCCCGGTGGCAGGTTCAGTTGTTTGACGTACGTGGCTTTTTCAATACAGCCCGGCAGGCCGTTGGATGCGCCGGCTACCATCTCGATAGCGTTTGGAGATGCCTGAAAACTGCCGTATAATGTCGTATCGCCGGCTGCCGATTTATAAATGGCACATTGCATCGGACTATCGAAAGGAGCGCCATTGCTGTTGCAATCGCGATAGATGACAAAGGTCACTTCATAGATGTTGTTGCCCAAGCATTTATGAGAGGCCTGAAACCCGATCAGGTGTGCGGCCTGCATAAATTGGACGGAGAGAAAAAAGCAAGCCAGGGGTAAAAGATTTTTCATGGTGTGTATTTGTTTTGTGTGTGGGTAAAATGCCTGCGGGCGCCCGGTAAAAATACCGTTTCTCGCCAACACCCCCTACCTTCACCCCGCCAAAAAAATAACGTATATGAAAAACAAGCACCTGGTTTTTCTCTTTTTTGCCACACTTATTGTCGGCATATTGGTACGTCAGGCGCCCTGGAAATCGGCCAGTATCTTCCAGACCGGACTGATCCGGATCGACACTGCTGAAGTGACCCAAATCACGTTGTTATTGCCACCGGCTGCCATAGACGATAAAATGGCGGATGCTGAATTGACCATGGAGAGAAATGAAAGTGGCTGGGCGGCCACGCAGGGAATCCGCTCTTCGGTTGCTCCCGGGCAACAGGTGTCGCAGATGCTTGAAGCGCTGTCGCTGGTCCAGTCTGTCCGCATCGTTAAAACAAGCCTGCCGGATACGCTCGGATTGGGGATCACCGAACGCCTGCGCGTCCAGGTGTTTCACGAAACGGAACAGATTGAAATGTTTGAAATTGGCAGGGAAGTCATGGAAGAGGGGCGCCCTGCCACCTATATACGGCTCGTTGACCACGGCGGTATTTACCTGGTGCACGGCCCCCTTCGCAGCATTTTTCTGAAAAACCTGAACGATTTTCGGGTGACCTCCGTCATTGACTTTGACCCGAATGCCGTGACTGCTATACGGGTAAAGTTCCCGGGAGATTCAGCATGGATGGTTTATAATCTGATTAAAAATGACACGACCGGTTTTTGGCATTCGCCGGAAATACCCCTGACAGATATTCCCGGTGACAGCATTCAAATGCGGCTGCAACGCCTGTCGCTCCTGAACGGCAGCCCGTTTGCGGATAATTTTGATGAAAGTCGCGAGCGGGAGACTGCCTGGGCGCAGATCGCACTGTTCCTCAACCCGACAGATTCCATACTCCTTCGGGCCTTCTATATGAAACCTCCCGACCTGCCGGATGAGATATCCATGTTAAAAGCGGGCGGCCTGCCGCTGTACGTCGTACATTCCTCCCGTAACCCGTACAATTATTTTGCCCCGGCAGATACGCTTTTACTGCGCAGGCTGTTTCTGGAAATGATACCGCAACCTTCCGGCAAAAGGACAAATACCATACAATCAACTTCCCATGACCACTGAAACGCGGCACATTGCCAATTGGGGAAATTATCCCTGCATAGAGGCAGAAATGGCTACGCCTTCAGACCGGGCGGAACTTCGGGCGTATCTCCTGGCCAATACGAAACTTATCGCCCGGGGTAATGGCAAATGTTATGGCGACGCTGCGCTGAGCGGCCATATCCTGTCTACCCTTGCCCTCGATAAAATACTTCATTTAGACCTGGAGACTGGCATCGTGTCATGCGAAGCCGGCGTGCTGTTATCCGACTTGCTGAACCTGATCGTGCCTGCGGGCTGGTTTTTCCACGTCACCCCGGGCATCAAGGCCATCACGGCAGGCGGTGCTGTGGCCAGCGATGTACACGGTAAAAACCATCCTTCGAAGGGATGTTTTTCAAACTGGCTGATCTCGCTCGAACTGATGACTGCTTCGGGGGATGTGCTGACCTGCTCCCGGACAGAAAACACCGGGCTTTTCTGGCAAACCTGCGGCGGCATGGGCTGGACGGGCATCATCCTGTCTGTCACATTCCGGTTGATGCAGATACCGTCTCTGCAAATGCGGCAAAAGACGGTGATTGCAGGCAATCTGGACGAAATATTCCGCGCTTTTGAGGACTATCAGCAGTGGCCCTATGCAGCAGGCTGGCTGGACTGCACGGCGTCCGGAACGGCATTTGGCAGAGGAACGGTTTATTTTGCCGAGCATGTTGCAGGAAACGGGGAGTTTAGCCGACCGGCCCCAAAAAATCGCAATATCCCGTTTTTCTTTCCTTCCTGGGTGCTCAACCCGCTATCCATCCGTTTACACAATCTGCTTATGTTTTCCCGGGCAAAAGCCGGAGAGCGTCTCGTCGATCTGGACACCTATTTCTATCCGCTCGACAGCCTGCAAAACTGGAACCGGCTTTACGGTCGCCGGGGATTCATCCAGTACCAGTTCTGTTTGCCGGAAGCACAGAGTTTCGACGGTATCCGACGCATTTTGGAAACCATTAAAAGCAGTCCGGAAACACCTTTTCTCAGTGTGCTGAAGCGGCACGGCGAACGGCCACCCGAGGCGGTGCATTCTTTTCCGATACGCGGTTATTCGCTTGCCCTTGATTTTCCGCGCACGCGGACAGTTTTCGACCTGGTGCGGCGACTGGATGAAATAGTATGGGACCTTGGCGGAAAAATCTACCTGACCAAAGACGCCTGTTCCGCATCGCGCATGGGGCGGGTCGATCCGGCGGCGTTTGGGGAGGAGAAGTTTTGTTCCTTGCTCAAACGGCGGATATTGGGTGATTAAGCCGGCAGTATTTAAAGGGTTTTACATGAGTCATCCCGAATTTTTAAAATGACTTC
>CALMBD010000300.1 GCA_937861115.1 uncultured Bacteroidota bacterium
GGCAAGAGCCTGCAACAATTCGTAATACCTGTTGTCCGGGGTAAAAATGGCGTACGGTATAATCTCCACGTCAAAGTCGCTGAGGATCATATCTTCCGGGCCTGCCGAGGCGCCGGGGATAATATTGCCGGAGCCATCCCTGATCTTGGGCGCCTCGTCGATAAATACCGTCGTGCCCAGTTTTTCCACGAGCGGATCGATATTCTGGATGCCGTTCGTCAGCAACAGGATCACCCGTTTTTTGGAGTTGTCCGTTTTGACGTTTCCCCACATGCCCATGGCTGTTTTGAGTCCCTGGCCCATCGCCGTCCAGCCCAGCGGCACAATTTTCCCGGGGCTGGCGTCTTGCAACAGGTTGTCGACGTCTGTCTGAGCCGCCGTGAAATCCTTGAAATTCATGGCGACCTGGGCGGTTGACTCGAAAGTAACGAAACCGAACCGGTCCTGTGTGCGCATGGGATTGTCGAGGGTATTGAAAATAGTGAGCAGCACTTCCCGCAGGTAGTCAAGTTTGGTCCGGGACGGGTCGCCGGTGGAGCCGTTGCAGCCGGTTGGGGAGGTAGCGGTACACTGGCACACGGCCGGGTCGCCCATACTGCCTGATACATCCACCACCATGATGATCTCGATGGGCTTTGGCGAGCCCTGGGGTATGCCGGTGGCGTTGTTCTGGATGGTCATGGTGCCGGAATTCAAAACCCCTCCCTTTGTCACTCTTATGGTATAATTGGGCGATGTGGCGCAGGTTATTACATCATTTGGCTTGTAGGTAATGTTGACGGTCGAATTGTCCGGCGCCGTACTCACGATGGTAAACCGCTTTTCACCATTAGCGTAAGTGGGGTTGGGCTGGATATCCCAGACGTAATCATCGGTTCCGGTGCCGCCGGAAGCGGAAAATGCAAATGTTGCCGAGTTCGCAACAGAGGCGTCGAGGCAGGCCGGGCCGGCCACATTTATGGTAGCATCGAAGGGTGTGCGCAAAATGGGCGGCGGCGTAGCATCCTGCCCACTGATAATGGAACGCAGGCACAGTACGGCTGCAAAAGTGATCAATACACGCAGCAAGGAGAAAAACAGATGGCGAATGGTGATTTTCATGTGATGTACAGGAGAAAATGGTGATTTATTGGTAGTTGCCGAGGTTATCCGTCTTCACGAGGTACAGGTCGGGTGAACCCGAAATGGTAATTTCTGCCAGAAAAGCAAAGCCGCCGTCGGCGGCCTGTATGACCGATACCCCGCGAATCTGGGCGCCGGGTTCGCTGGCCGTCTTGTCGCTCCATTCGGAAGCCCCGGTAGAAGAAAGGGGGATTTTGGTGTAGTACAACTGACTCTGTTTGGTACCGCACAACACGATCTTTTTGTCGGAGGTGAACACCATGTCGCTTATTTCGTCGCAGGGAATGGTTCTGCTCCAACTGACCGTCGCGGCAGTACCGTTGTTCGATCCGGAGAGTCCAACTACCCGGGGCGTGGCGCCGTCGTAGCCAAGCACAGCATAATTGTCGCCGTCGAGGCGGATGACCTTGAGCACGCTGCTCAGCTGCGGCAGCGCAATCTCGCTGTTGTATAGTCCTGTTCCGGTGATGGAAAACGCCTTGTAGGCGCCGCCGCTTTCGCCGACATACAGAAACATGCCGTTGGGTCGCTCCGCGATGGCACGCCCTTCGTATCCGTCGATCAGATTAATCGTTGTATTCAGCGTAACCGTGCCGTTTTGTTCATAAATGGCAAACCCCGCTTTTTTGGTGCTGCCGGAAGTGCCGCGCCCGACCGCTGCAACACGCCCGGCTGCGGTAGATGCCACGCCTTTGACGATGGAGTTACTGGTTCCGGTAAACTGAAATTGCGGCTGGGAAAGAACATTCCGATTGGCGTCTACGACCCCGACCCGGGCGCTGGTGCCGTTAAACCCGCCGATAAAAAAGCCTCCCGAATACGGCACGGGTTGGGGCGAAGAGATGGCAAGCGTCGGTATATCAACGGCGGTGCCGGACTTTTCGCCCGTCAGGCCGACGTATTGCGAGCCCAAAGCGGTGTTTTGGACGTACAGCAAGTGGTACATTCCGTCGTTGCGTTGTGCCAGACCCAATGGCACCGTATTGATGCTGCTGATATCCAGTTGCTTCCTGAAACGCGCGGTACCGCCAACCAGGACTGTTTTGCGTGTGGTTGATTTGCAGCCCAGGGTGTTTTCAGCAATGAGCACTATTTCGTAAGTGCCGGCGGTTGTATAGGTATGTGCAGGCGGATTTTCCAGCGAACTGCTGTCGCCGTCTCCGAAATACCATTTAAAAATATCGGCATTTTCCGATGTATTGACGATAGTTACGGGACAGGGTATATCGCAGTTTTCCGTACTGACGCTGAATTGAGCCGCAGGCGGTATAGTAGCGCAGTCGTTATCAATGGAGTCTATCCGCTCCAGGTGGCAGGTCGCCAGTACCAGGGGAAGCAGAAAAATGCAAAGTGTCCAGATCGTGGTTTTCATGAAAAAGGGCAGGTTGGTGAGCGGAGATATGCGCTTGCGGGCGCCTGTGGGTCAACGGGCGACCCGATCTGACGACGCCGGAGTCATCAGTAGACAGGCAAAAACAGCGTAATTATCTTGTGAAACGGGAACCGCGCAGCCGGGAGCGCGGCTGAAGGGAAGTCAGGATGGATGGTTTTTTGCAGCATGTCAGGCGGTTTTTACGGTCTTAAAGGTATGGTCATCACATTTCAGGTGACAAATTCCAGCGATTAAAATTGAATAAAAAGATCATGTGTTCATCGGCGCTGCCGATCACCTGCAAACACGCGAACTCGTTGTTGGACGGCAAAGGGGGCAAAGCGTATGTGAATGTCCGGGTATGTACGTCGGATTTCCAGATCCGTCGAAACCGCGTGCGCAGAACGGCCCCGGAGGCCCGCTGTACATCCTCGTTTGACTCCTGCGCCACAACCCGCGGCACGAAGTTTAACTTCCCCGTCCTATATTTGCTTGAACAAAGCAACGTAACCCATGAAACAGGCCTTTTTTGCGCTTTTACTCTTTCTTCCCTTGTCTGCCGCTATCGCCCAGCAGCAAGGAGAACGCCCGAAAATCGGCCTCGCACTCTCCGGCGGCGGGGCCAAGGGGCTGGCCCATATCGGCATACTGAAGGCCATCGATTCGGCAGGATTGAAGATCGACTACATCACGGGCACCAGTATGGGCAGTATTGTGGGCGGGTTGTATGCCCTCGGGTACTCCGCCGATTCGATCGAAGGCATGGCGCGCCGGATGGACTGGGATGTATTGCTCTCGAACCAGACTTCCCTCCGCGCGCTGATTATTGAGGAAAAGGAAGAGTATGGCAAATACGCCATCGAATTGCCGTGGGTCGGCGGCAAGTTCAGGCTCGCCACCGGCGTTTTGGAAAGTCAGGAAATGTGGCTGAAACTGAATGAGGTGTTCGCACCCGCCTACAACATCACCGCGTTCGACAGCATGCCGATACCCTTCCGGTGCATCGCCACGGAGATCAGCTCCGGCAATGCCAGAGTGCTCGACCACGGCAACCTCGTAACGGCCATACGGGCAAGTATGGCTATTCCCTCGGTTTTTACTGCCGTTGATGTCGACGGTTGCGCCCTGGTCGACGGCGGCATCGTACGCAATTTCCCGGTTTCGGATGTCAAGGCAATGGGCGCCAATTACATCATCGGCAGCAGTGTGTCCAGCGGACTGCTGCCGGAGGAAAAACTGATCGATGCGGCGCAGATACTGATGCAGGTAATTTTCCTCGGAGACGGCCTGCAGCACGAAGAACAGGCCGCTTTGTGCCAGATATATATCGAAAACCCGCTCTACGATTACAGCGCCGCCAGTTTTGGCAAGTCCGACGAGATCATCAACCTGGGCCTGGAACGCGGCCGGTCGATCTATCCCCTGTTCAAACATTTGTCCGACTCCCTCGACGCCCTCTACGGCAAGCCCGCAAAAATCCGAAAGCCGCTGCCACGCGCCGATTCCGTGCTTATCTCCTCCTATGAGGTGCGCGGATTGTACCGCACCGACGAGCATTTCTTTACCAAGATGATGGATTTTCAGACGGGCCGTTATTACGATGTAGCCCAGTTGGCAAGACGCGTGCGCAATGTATTCGGCACCCGCTATTATCAGCGGGTACAGTACGGAATCGAACAGCAACCCGACGGGAGTTCCCGGATTGTATTCGATGTAAAGGAAAATGCGCCGACACAGGCCAAACTCGGCCTGCACTATAACTCCTTCAGCAGCATCAGCCTCATCGCCAACCTGACCACCCGCAACATGTTCATGCCGGCGTCCCGAAGCCTGGTCACCCTGGCGCTCAGCGAAAACTTCCGCGCGCGGGGTGAACACCTGCAACAGTTCGGCGCCAGAAACAGGCTGGCCGTTCTGGGCGCCATCCAGTTCGAAACATTCGGGTTCAAAACATACCAGAAGTTCAGGGCCGACGGACTACAACGGCAGTACTTCTTTCGCGGCGATGCGCGGGTCCAGTTTTCCAACAACCAGCGCTTTGCCATGGGCGCCGGCTGGCGATTCGACTGGGTCAAATACAAGCCCACTATCCTTTCGCAGTTCGACCTGAAAGGCTATAACCGTCTCCATACGGCCTTGTTGTACTGGCACTACAATACGCTGGATGCCCCGGTTTTGTCAAAAAAGGGGCTTAAGATAAAAGCGGAAGCGGGTTATGTGTTCCGGCAAAGGCCGCTGCTGACCTATCTGGAAAACGGCGAACCCGTGAATAACCCCGATTCACTGGGGATCAATTACAACAATTACCCGCACTGTACCTTCAACCTCGAATGGTACAAACCGCTGAGCAGCCGGACCACATTCTTGCTGCTGCAGCAAACAGGCCTGAACTTTAACTACAAGCAGAATATCCTCAATGATTTTGCAGTAGGCGGGCTCACGCCGCAGTTTCGCAACCAGATTACGTTCGCGGGTTTGCAGGAAGCGACGTTTTACAGCCCCAGCGTCGCGGCAATTCAGGTGGGACTGCGTTTTAAAGCCTCCAATAATCTGTATATTACGGCCCTGACCAATGGTATGGTGCATAATTTTGTCAGCCGCAGAGCGGGCCTTCTGGTCCCTGATTTCCTGTCGGGTCACGCACTGACCCTGACCTACAACACGCCGATCGGTCCTATCAGGATCAGTGCGATGTATTCCGACCAATCAAAAAAGGCGAGCACCTATATCAACCTCGGCCTGGCTTTTTAAACCCGGTTATCAACGACACTATGAAAAATCAAACCAAAACCCTGATTGCAGTCAACACTATTGGATTTGCAGCCGTCCTGGTTGTCAACTACCTGGCCAACAGCCTGCCCCTGAACGGAAAAAACACCGGAGAACTATCCGACCTGTACCCCAATCTGTTTGTACCTGCCGGACTGACATTTGCTATCTGGGGCGTCATTTATACCTGGCTGCTGGCCCTTGTTGTCTGCCAGATAGCCGCCCTGTTCAGCGCCCGGCTCATGGCCCGGGTGGAGCCCCTTGTTCAAAAAACCGGCTGGCTGTTCGCCGTCATTTGTGTCTACAACGTGCTTTGGTTGTTTGCCTGGCACTGGCAGCAGTTGCTGGCCTCCCTGCTCATCATGATTTACATGCTGAAAAGCCTGGTCGACCTCAGTGAAAAGACCGGCAGCGGCAGGTTCAAGGTCAACATGCTGGAAAAATGGCTGGTACACGCGCCATTCGGCATCTACCAGGGATGGATCACCATCGCGCTGATCGCCAACGTAACGGCGACGCTGGTTGCGTTTCACTGGAATGGATTTGGCGTGCCGGAAAACATATGGACGATCGCAGTGATCGGCGCGGGCGTGGCCGTTGCCGCATACATGCTCTGGCGTCAGCACAATATCTTTCACGGCCTTGCCGTCGCCTGGGCCTTGTTCGGCATCTGGCTGAAACGCAGCGGCGCCGGTGATGCGCCGGAAATATCGGGCGTCGCATTGGCCGGCATGGGTATCGTGCTTGTGCTATCGGCATGGTATTCCAGGAAATGGCTGTCGTACTGAATTTTTAACGGCTATTAAAAATTTGGAAGCAATCTGCTTTCTTTGCCATCTATTATTCACCAAACACATTTACACAATGAAAAACCCATTCAAACTACTCCTGCTGTTGCTCGCAACGGCCAGCCTCGCCGTCAGTGCCTGTAAAAAAGACAAAAACGACGACAATACCCAGGTCGGCACCGGCGAGATTAAATTTACAGTAGACGGTACGGCCCATTCGCACGACGAGATTAACGGGACCAACACCTACACCACCAATGACACAACCCAGTTCCTGACCGTCTGGTTCGACCCTGCCGACCTGGATCAGTATTTCGTTGCGCTGGGCATGTCGCAATTCACACCCTTCGGTTCCATCGGCGGCGAGGAAGTCTGGGATCTTTTTGCCCCCGGCTCAAAAACTTTTGCCCGTGAGGATGTGCAGCCCAACGGCGCTGTGGTGGAATGGCGTGCACCCGACGGCACCTATTTCAGCAGCATCCGCGGCGACCAGACCGGCAGCACTTTTACCATCACCCAACGCGACGACTACCCGGGCGACCTGTTCCTTGGCTTTGAAGCAAGCGGCACTTTTACCTGTAAAGTGTACGACTCCAACGGCAACTCCAAGACGATCAGCAACGCCAGCTGGCAAGGGATATTCCCGCTGTATTGAGGTTTTAAGCACACAGATGACGCAGATTTAACTGATTTGCACGGATAAATCTGCGCGAATC
>CALMBD010000301.1 GCA_937861115.1 uncultured Bacteroidota bacterium
TGAAAAAAAGCGACGGGAGGAGGATAAGTTGTTTCATGCAATTTTGAATGTGAGATCGAAAGCAGTAAGGGATTTTTGCGGGAACGGTATAGTCCGGCTGTTGCGAAAATACGGTGCCCTTGAATATTGGCAGGTATTAATTTCTGTGGGTTTGTAGTCCTGAATTTCAAAAAATGTGTCAGGTGCTATTGCATTATTAAGATTTTCGCACGCACAAATTGCCTTGAATACTTTCTATTTGTCGTTTTTGTAACCCAATTACGTGTTTAGGAACACCTGCTGATTTCGAAAATGCTGGAAATTTCCGGAATCTTGCCGGGGCCGATTAAGATGTTGCAAAAAACGTAAAAGCCATGTTGAAACACATTTTCCTGTCAATCCTCCTCTTAAGTGCCGTTACCGTCTTTTCTCAACGGGAAGACCTCACTCTGGACCTGCCCTTTTTTGAACAAAAATCTGCCGAATACCAACGCTGGCTCGATGCCAAAGGCCTGGGTGCTGTACTGGATGTCGAGCATGTGCGACTGAAAGTCGACCGCAACGGCCAGACAGACCCCACCGAACTGGAAATGTTCATGTTGCTGAAGTCCACAGATGTGGATACGGCTATGGCAAAATGGAATCGTCTAAAAACAGATTTTGACACGGATGCAGATTCGCTGGAAGCCTACCTGTTCCGTACCTACATCCACATGATGGAAATACCGGAAGTTCAGGGCAATATCCAAATCTATGTTCGCGATAAGTACGGCCGGTATGTGAAAGGCAACCACATCTGGATATGGTCGGAAAACGGGCTGGTTGTTTCGGAGAAAAAAGTGGCGGTGAGCAAAGCCAAATCCTTCGAGATCAGTGTGCCGTACCCGGTTGACAAGGCGGGAAAAGGCAAGTCGACAAAACTATCGACAGCTAAACGCCGCAGCGCCAACGCGGTCTTCGACCTGATCCTGAAACATGTGAAAACCGCCATAATAGAGCACCCGCGCTATCAAAAGGAACTTGACGATCGCCGGCCGCGTATCGAAAGCGACTCTGTTCGCACGGCAACTACGTTTAAGTTTACGGTTGCCGACTTGGGCCGGGAGGTGTTAACCGACCAAAACCGTTGGGTATGGGAGAAATGGGTGGGTGTCAATACCATTGCTATGGAGCGGCTTAGTTTTCAGTTTGAATACATCCCTGCTGCCGATGGAGGATACTCTTTGAAGTGCATAATCGACGGCAAGTTCGGCTCCGGCGTATTCAAGCCCCGTACCAGCGGATACATGAATATGGAACCCGATTTTGACGATTTCTTTGAAAAATACAAAAACGACTTTCGCCTAACTCTTCAACGCCTCCTGCAGGAAAAACCATGAGAAACAAAAAGGAACTGCATGATCTTGTTGCTGATGGCCAGATGACCGATGCTGTCTCCGGTGCGCTGGCGTATGCCGAAGCCGCTGCGGATACCGACACGCTGAATGGCCTCATTGCTTTACAAAGCGACCTTGCCAAGCATCGCGATTTCTGGAATACCGGGCAGATATCATTTGAGGAGTTTGCCCGTGCCCAGGCGCGTATCACATCGGCGTTGATAGGGCGAATAACAGAACTACCCGACGCACCCACACGGACCGCTGCGCGTCGGCGAATACGCGAAGAAGGATTCAAATGGCTGGTATTTTACCTGTTTTTGATTGCCAAACTGCTTGTACTTGGTTGGGCGGCATTTATCTGGCAAACGAAGGGCTTCCAGAACGCGGAAGCATTCAGCCTGTTCAATGCCTTGCTGCCGGGTATGATCGTCAACGCCTCAATGATGTTTCGCAGCCTGTTTCGCGCCAGTGTAGATGGCGATTCGCTGCAGCGTTATGTCTCCTTGCGGTTCAGGACACTGGTTTTTGTAGTGTTTACGGCCTATTTTTTCGTCCAGGCCTTTCTTATCGTACAAAAAGTCGTGGGTAACTTGAGTTTTGAAATGGCCAGCCTGGCGTTTGTCGGGGTGGAAACGGCATTGGGGCAGTTTATGGGGGAAATAGTGGAAGGGGTGTTCAGGAAAGAGAAGTAGGCCCCGCAGCACCAAAATTCTGTAATACTCTTATGCCACCATTCGATGAAACACCTTATTGCACTTTGTTTGCTCTTCACGCTGTATCCTGGCACAGCCCATGCCCAATCCCCTGTCCGTACGGGCAAGGACTACGCCGTCTTTTTTTATGTTACTACTTTCCAGCCCGGCTGGACGACACTTCCGGAAACAGAAGAGGAGGCGACAATCATAAAAGATGAACTGGAAACCGAATTCGGGATTCAGTGTGAATTGATAGCAAACCCTACCAAGCAACAGATGCGCCAAAAGATCCGGGAATACAATGGTTTACTGACTGACAGTGACCAGATATTGTATTTTTTTTCAATGCATGGCCATTACAGCGAGACTGGCGACCGGGGCTATTTGGTTGGATCAGACGGATTGGCTGCAGATGCATACGGCGACACCTGGTTGAGTTACGACGACTTGCGAACTGACCTGGCGCCTTGCAAAGCAAAGCATGTTCTGTTGGCCCTCGATGCTTGTCATTCGGGGTCTTTCGGCATCCGGAATAAAAGTGGTCCGGATGTGCCGGCTTATGACGTAACGGAAGACTGCGCGACCCAGATTGGTAAAGCGATGCAATATAGTGGCCGGCAGTTTTGTACTTCAGGAAATAAAGACGCGAAAACACCGGCTAAATCGCTTTTTGCTGCCCGGTTTTTGGAGGCCCTTAGAAAGGGTGGTACCGGCGGTATTGTTCGTTTTGATGACCTGGAATATTTCCTGGGAAAAATTGAATCGCCGAGGCCTGAAAGTGGTTCGTTCAGAGGGCATGCGGGCGGCGATTTTGTATTTGTAAGAAAAGGAAACTGTTCGATTGTCGAAGGCGCTGTTCCCGGACGGCCACAATTAGCCACCCAACCAGAATTTTTAGCCACTCCATTAGATGCGGGTACACTGCTTTCTCTGGAAACAAGCGAACTGATCAATTCAACAGACATTGGTATCGGAACACCGGTGCTAATGCGGGTACGTACAGATGTGAAATCCCGTAATCGCGTGGTCATTCGGGCGGGTGCGCCAGCGCTTGGCAGGATAATAGAAGTAGAAAAGGCGAGTTACAATGCTCCCGAGTGCGTGGTGCTGGAGGCCGTGCTGGTAAGAGCAGTGGATGGTCAGCAAATTCCGCTGTTTGGCAATAAGCAATCGTTTTGTGGACAGTTTAACAATGAAAGCATGGAGGTTTCTCCTTTGCAGGTAATTATTGCTACCATTATAAATAACGCTGTAATCGGCGAGGCAAAAACAGATACTACTGCCTTTTTATGGGATGCTCCGGCAATAATCAAACCTTCGGGGAAAAGCGGACACACCTTGATACTGGCTGCCGGTAACAGTGTCATGCTGGAGTTTCAGGGGAACCTGGACTTTGCCAAACTCTCTGGTGGCAATGAGATCAGTTTTACTGTTGCTCAACCCGTTATTGTGAATGGAAAAACCACGATTGCAGCAGGAGCATTGGCAACAGGCCTCATTACAAATGTATCAAGAGAAAAGGACGGATATGTCTCTGTAACGCTGGAGGCGCGTCAGGCTTATGCTGTAGACGGGCAGCAGATTTTACTGCGTTCTGTTCCGCAAGTAATTAAAAGGAAGGTTGATGCTGAGAATAGTTCAACATATCAGTCCTTTAAATTCAGGAGCTTCGTCCAAAATGATGTAAAAATTCGCATATAAACGTGCCGGAAAACGGGATTAGGCGTCACTTGGTTCGGGCAAGACGGAAGCCTGCATTGAGGCTGCGGTAACTGGACGAAACGAAGAAGCGATCCGCCACGCGGCAACTCTGTGGGTTGTAGTGCCACGCCCCTCCGCGTTGGACGCGGTAGGAGCCGGAAGCCGGGCCTGTGGGGTTTTTTGAAGGGCTGCTGTAATAATAGTTGGAACCATACCAATCGCTGCACCATTCCAAAACATTGCCAGTCATGTCATACAGGTTCAAGAGATTGGCTTGCAGGCTCCCAACCGGCGCAGTATTGGCATAACCATCCTCATTGCCGGAGTAATTGGCATATCGCATCAGGGTGCTCTCAATGGATGTGCCGGACCATTGGGTTCGCCCGTTGCTGCCGCCGCCTGCTGCATATTCCCATTCTGCCTCGGTAGGCAGGCGGTATTTTAATCCGGTCTCTTTGCTGAGCCATTCACAATAGGCCACCGCGTCGTTCCAGCTGATATGGATCACGGGGTGGTTGTATTCATTGGATGGGCGCAGGTTGCCGCGGGTGTCGTATTTCCAGTTGACACCTTTTTGCTCTTTCCAGTCATTCGTGTACACGTAACTGCTGCCTTCCTTGTCCGCATCAGTTTTATACCCTGTGGCATCCACAAATGCCTTGAATTCGGCTATGGTAAGCTCGTATTTTGCCAGGTAAAAATCGCTGACGGTCACCCTGTGGAGTGGTATTTCATCAATACCCTTATCGCTGCCCATTTCAAACATTCCCCCATTGATCAGTACCATGTTGTCGGTTCGTTCTTTCTCATTGGTCTGTACAGATGCAGGGACGCTTATTTTGGCGTCCGCTTCACTGCGGTGCATGCCATCAGGGTAGTCGGCGATATACTTTTTGTAGCCTTCCTGGGTGTTTTTTTCGATAGCGACTTCCCAGGCGGTGTCGTCGCGGCGGCGTGCGGCGGCGGCTTCGAGCGTCCGCAGGGCTTGATTAGCCTGCTCCTTGAACTCGCCCTGCGGAAACTGGCGCAGGTAATCGCGGTATGCGGTCTCTGTATTTTGTTGTTTGGCGGTTTTCCAAAGGGCGAGGTCGCGGGCGGTATCGTCGCTTTTGGGCAGTTCGGACGGACAGCCGTTGGCCTGGCTGCCCCAAGTGTCGGGGCACTGGTCGAGGGCGTCGGGCACGGTGTCGCCGTCGCGGTCGGGTTGTTGGGTGCAGGCGTTTTTGCGTACAAAAATGAACTCGCCGCCGGGGGTGTGGCCGGTGAAGGAGCCGTGTACGGGTTCGGGGTTGCGCACTTTGCCGAGCGTGTATGTCAGGTCGTCGAAGTGCAGGATGCCGTTGGTCTCGTTTTGACGCAGTGCTTCGAGGAACTTGGCGGCGAACAGCGATTTGCCGGGTGTTTTGGAGTCTTTATTGCCCGAACAGATGTACTGCCGCACACGAAATTGGAAGGAGGCGTCAATTTGTGTCTGGCAGTCCTGTCCCTCATCGTACGCGGGGCGGTCAGGCGCTCGCTCTATGTCGCCAAATGAGCCGGAATAACAAGCGTCAAGGGCAACGAGCATATGTTTGGCTTTGCATTTGGCGAAGTACGGGCGCAGGCTGTTGTAGTCGAGCCAGGTCTTGTAGTAATCGTCGCGGTAGAGACCGTCAGCGGCGATTAGATAACCCAGTTCGCTGCCTGGGTCGTAGTAGCCGTGCATGGAGAAGAAGAATAGCACCTGGTCGTCGGGCCCGAGGCGCCGGTTCCAGTCGGCGATTTCGTCGTAAATCTGTTGCCGGGAAGGATTGGCTACAAGTTTTACCTCGAAGCCGTAATCGCTTTCCAGGACCTTTGTCAGGGCTTCCGCTTCCGTTTGGGTATCCGGCAGCGGCTGCCAGCCGGGCTGGAAGGTGCTGACGTAGAAAAAGACGGCGTAATCATGGCCTTTACGCAACGCCGAATGGTGGCCCCCGGTATTTCCGAGCAGCAAAGGAATAAGCAGGAGGAACAGCAGTTTTTTCATCGGTTGATCCGGTTTTATTACGCCTGTGCGCTATTTGGGGCAATTTTCAATACAAGTACCGTTGCGGTCGATGACGTAAGTTCTACCCTGCATGTCTGTTACGTCGGCTTTTCCGTGGAGAAAATAAAAGTCTTCGGTATAGATGAATTTTATTATAGCCTCACCCTTTCTATTGATGCCGCCCCACTTGCCGTTTTTTTTGACTGCGACGATGTTTTCATCAAAATCAGGGGAATCGCTCAGTTCGTCGTAGACAAAATCAATCATGGTTTTCCCGTCAGTTATGTCTATGTACCCCCACTTGCCGTTTTTTTTGGCAGCACACCACCATCCATCGAATTTATCATGCTCGACGATTTCTTCAAAAATGAAGCCGGTGATCTCATGCCCTTTCAGGTCGGTAATCCCCCACTTCCCTTCCAGCAGAGCCCAGGTACGGCCTGAAACAAACGGGTAGATTTTCTGGAACTTTGGCGGCGTCGATTCGATCAGATTGGCGTCCAGGAAGCACCATTTGCCTTCGCGAAAGCCCAGCAGGGAAAATTCCGATACGCTTACTTCAACGCTGTCGTAGCGATTGATCGACATCATGGGCCTTGTTCCGTCGATATTGATAAAAACCCATTTGCCGCCGGTTTGGGCCGCATAGATGTTGGTGCGGCTGGATTGAACGATGTCATCATATGCTGCTGGAATAACAATTTTTCCGTCGATATGCGCGACACCTGTCTTGCCGTTTTTCCATACATAAAAAAACGAATTGATGCGGAACCAGTGACTAATGTTCGTAATGCTGTCGAATTCAGCGGATATGGTCACTTTCCCACCGGGGTCAGCAACCCCGAACTGGCGGTTTTTTTCAACCAGAAGCCAGAGGTTTCTGTTGGCAGTGTGATAATAGGTCAGCCCGGGTGCCGGCTTGAATACCGCATTGCCCGATCGGTCGAAAACAGCCATTACCTTGTCCCGGGTATATTGGCTACTCCATCCGGTTCCGGTGTTTTCGCCGGTATCGTCCGTTTTGAGCACAAAGAACTTGCCCATCCTGTGATAATGGGCGCTTCCAGTCAGTTCCAGAACAGCATGGCCGCTTTTATCAATAACCATGCGGTTCTGGTTGACCTGCGCGAGACCGTCGTCAAAGGCTTTCGCGGCATCGAAGATAAACGGGATTGCTTCATTGCCATATCGGTCGATATAACCCCATTTGTCTTTGAATTGTACGGGGAAAAGGTCTTCCTCGTAATTGTCGCCAACGGGGGCAAAGCCGAATCTCGGATTTACCGTATATATATATTGCGTCAGGTTATTCCCCTGTTCATCAAACATGGCCATTTTGCCATCCCTGCAAGCCAGAATCACCCTGCTTTTATAAATATGTTGAATACTCGAATGGATGAAGGGAATGATCACCTTTCCGTTTCTGTCTATGACGCCCCATTTGCCGTTTAACTGCGCTTCCGCAAGGCCGTTGACGAACTCGTTGACGTTTTCGTATTCAAAGGGTATCACGACATTCCCCTTTTTATCGATCACCCCCTGCTTGTCATTTTGATAAGCCGTTACCAGTCCTTCGCTGAACTCATCCACCTCGTAGTAAGGCGTTTGAAGCACGACCCGGTTTGATTTGTCCACGAATTTTATCCCGTTTCCGACGATCGGTCTTAATCCGTCGGAATAATATTCGCTTACGATCATGGTGTAATTATCATCGAGCAAAACGATCTTGCCGGTTGTGTCGATGAATCCCATGTTGTTTTCAAACCAGACTGCGGATAATCCATCGGAGAAATCATCGCTGTCCCCGATGAACCTGGGCTGCACCACAATACGGCCATCCTGGTCTTTGAAGCCCTTTCTTCCGCGTTCGTCAAAAAATGCTTTCCAGGTTGCGGCAGTTTCCCTGATCGACAGGGGTTGTGCGACATTGCCCGGCACAGGCGGCGGATCGGCGGATTTTTCCCTGGCCTGGCCTGCGCAGCCGGTTTTGGTGACGAAAACAAAATCACCCCCCAGATGTCCGGTGAAACTGCCCGAGCGTGGAGACGGGTAAGCCTCGCTCAACAGGGTGAACAATTCGGCGAAGGACAATATGCCGTCCTCGCCGCCACCGCTTCCCAGGGCGCTGCGCCATTTTTTTACAAAATCGGAAGCGGCCGGCACCTTTTCCTTGCCTCCGGCAGTGAGGTAAAGCCGCGTTTTTCTGTTCAGCGCCTGCTCCACTTTGGTTTTGCAATCGGGTTTGTTTTCCCAGACTGCCGTTTCGGGTTTCGATTTTTGACCGCTGAAAGTGCCGGAATAGCAGGCATCGAGTACCAGCAAAATGTGTTCGCAGGGGATGCGGGCGACCAGTGCGCGGAGTTCCGTATGCAAAAGCCAGCTGTCGAAAGTGGGGTCCGTATATCTGCCTCCATAAGGTACCAGACACCCCGCATCGCCGGCTTCATCAAAATTGCCATGCATGGAGAAAAACAACAGAAGTTGATCCTGCGGCCCGTAACTGCGCGACGCCAGTTCGGCAAGTTGCTCTTTGATCTGTCGTTTGGTCTTGTTGTGATGAACCTCGGTATAAAAACCGTACAAGTCGCGAACGTCTTTTGCAATGCTATCGAGTTCGGGTTTCGTTCCTGGAAGACTTTGCCAGCCGTTGCTGTATTCCGTGACGGGAAAAAAAAGCGCCAGGTCAGTGCGGTCGGAAGGCTGGGCGGTAACGGAAATACTGTACAACGCAAAGAACAGGGCGAGGCTGTTGGTAATTTTCATTGGCAATGGTTACTTTGATTAACAGATAATCTGCGTGAGGTAGAAAAATAAAAAAACTACAGACCTGTAAGCCGGATTCTGTCCACCCGGCTCGCGCC